>CAZJWP010000038.1:3061-15218 GCA_964549745.1 uncultured bacterium
AAATTAAACTTTAATTTCAAAAAAAAAGCCCCCCGAATTTCGGGGGGCTTTTTAGCCTGAATTATTCAGGTTAGTTTATTGGATTGCCAATAATTTAATCTCAAAAACAAGGGTTGATCCCGGAGGAATGCCCTGATTCCCACGATCACCATATGCCAAGTCCGACGGAATAACAACTTCCCACTTATCTCCAACTTTCATTTTTTGAAGAATCTCCGTCCATCCCCTAATGACCTGGGTTACACCAAAAGTGGCCGGTTGTCCTCGTTTGACTGAAGAATCAAAAACCGTATCATCGATAAAGCGTCCTGTATAGTCCACCTTGACCTTATCTTTTGGTCCGGGAGTAGCACCGTTACCTGATTCCAACACCTTATAGAGAATTCCATCATCCAATTTTACAACGTTGGGATCTTTGGCATAAGTTTCACGGAATTTTTCGCCCTTCGCCTTATTGTCGTCTGCGTCCTGCTTAGCTTTTTCCATCTGTTTTTTACGGAGTTCCATTTGATAAGCTTTCGATACTTTCGTCATTTCTTCCTCAGTTAGGATTGTATTCCCTGCAAATCCATCTTTGAATCCCTGGAAGAAAATATCGTTCTCAACTTCAATCCCACGCTTCTGAAAAGTTGATCCAATATCCATCCCAATACTATAGCTGATTGAATCTTGTTGCGTTGTGAGGGTCACATCCCCTGTTGTTGTAGTGGTATTCCCGGATTTTGAACAAGCCGCCAACAAAAGCACCATGCCAATCCATACACTTAGTTTATTAATCATCTATTTTTCCTTCGATCGTCTTGTTTTAAATCAACGGGAAACACAATTTACTCTCCCGGTTCCCGTTTATTATTTTTCTCCTGATTCATTGGATTCCTGATAAATCCCAATCAACAACAAGATTAGTCCCAAGACGATGGCAATGAGCGCCAAGCCTAATATGGGGTGTTGAAAGAGAAATTGCAGAATCTTCGTGATGAAGGCCAGAATGAAGACGGCCACACCAATTACGATGAGATAAAAGCCTGTTTTTTTCATTTTACCCTCCAAATTTGGGCTAAAAAATACAACCAATCTTACATGCAGCGAAGGAAAACACAGGATGAGGATACCATGACTTTTCAATTAACCGTAACTTTTCCATCGTTGTCCAAATCAAAAGTATCATGAAACCATTTAAAACATTTGATCCCAAAGAACACGTAGATCGCGCCGTTATTGCGCTACACGGTTATACCGGTGATCGGAATTCTTTATATCCGGTTGCCGTCGGTACCCGAAGTAAAAATGCGCGATGGTATTTCCCCGAAGCACCCTATCCATTGGAAAAACATGACGGCAATTCCTGGTTCATTAAAGACGAGAACGGATATTGGAACACGGAATTGGCCTTTGAAATATTGGATGATTTACTCACTTATGTTCGATCGGATGGAATCCCGCCGGAAAGAACCATAATATTAGGTTTCAGCCAGGGAGCCTGCCTGACTTTGGAATTCGGTTTGCGTTACAAAAAGCAATTGGGAGGATTAATCCCGATCGCCGGATTCATTTCTTACCCGGAGCAATTAAATCATGATCTAAAAGAGCAGACAATCACACCGCCTGTATTGATTATGCACGGAACCCGGGATACCATCGTGCCGCCTGAAAAAGGCGAAGAAATATTGGCTTTCTTAGAAGAAAGACACTATCCGGTTCGGATCGTTCGTTTTAATGCCGGTCATAAAATACAAGTGTCGGCAATGAACGAAATTCGGACGTTTATAAGCGAAGTATAGGATTATTCCGGAATTCAATTTCCGGATTAACGGATTGGACAGGTTGTAATTGTCACCTACCCGAATTGAATCCGGGTTATGATTCCCAGGGATTTGATTTCAGTTTAGGCTTTTCGAACGTTTACGGCTCGATCACCTTTGTGATCGTAATCCACATCAAACATCACCCGCTCACCTTCTCTTAAACCCACTTTGTGTAAAGGGGGCCTTAATGAGCTGATATGAACAAAATAGTCATCGCCGTCATCACCTAGGATGAAGCCAAAACCCTTACCGGGATCGTATTCTTTTACAGTGCCGTTTTTCATGAGTAGATCACAACAATCTTAACTCCTCCACGCCGTAATTAAAAGTGTTTAGTCATCATAAGAAATGTACTTGTCTTTGCTAAGATACAACAATTCAGCGATTGACAAATCGAGTCCATTTAACTTTTTGGGTTATTCATAGTCCAATGGTATTCATTCTCTAAAGAAAGCGCACAGATGACAAAATCAAACCTCCTAAAGCATACGAAACATCCTCATTTAACTCTTCCCAAATCGAAATACTTACGCGTAATCATAATCAGTTTTGGAATATTATTTTTCATCGGCTGTTCAAAAACAATTATCAGCCATTCCGTTACTCAGCCGATTTGTATTGATGGGTTAGATTCGGAATGGTCCCTTTCGAAATTCACCCCAATCGATGATCAGTCCACTTACAGCATCATGAATGATGATTCCACGCTTTTTATGATATTCAAAACATCCAATCGGGATTATATCCGGCAAATTATCTCTTCCGGTTTGGAAATTTGGTTCAATCCCGGCGGTAAGAAAAGAAGCAAGCTTGGATTCCAATACCTTGGCGTGGGGAAAACATTAACCGCTCGCGGATTCGAAACCAGGGGCGAGCGTCCCGAATTTAGAACGGATAACCCCGATGAACGCATCAGAAAACTTTTGCAGTTACCCCTTGCTATCGGTGTGCTGAACAATGATGGTCCAATTGATCGGATCATGCCGGAAGACAGCAGCGGAGTTCAAATAAAATCGGACTATATGAATGAAGTATTTACCTGTGAAATGAGAATTCCACTTTATTCCAACGCACACAACCCTTATGCCGTGAATGCGAATGGTCACAAAAAGATTGATCTTGAAATCAATACCGAAACCAGACACGGTGAACATGATCGAGGGGAATTCCGTGGCCGGGGACCCGGAAGCGGCGGTTTTGGAGAAAAACCGGGTGGTGAACGGGGAGAACGGCCGGGTGGATTGGATACGGACGATCTTCCCGGAAAAATGCGCCCCGGAGGCATGAGGCCTGGTAGAGAAGGCAGATTTCAACAACCCAAAACACTGGAAGTACAGGTTCAGATCAAATTAGCTGAAACCGGTTCTTCATGAATAGATTTTTTGTCTTGTAGAGTGTGGGTAAAGCCATCGCGTATCGCGGTGGCTTTTTTTTGTTATTATTAATCGACGTGTGACATTTTTCATTCCGGAGATCGTAAATTCAGCGGCGGAAAGGTAAATACATGAAAATAATCGTTCTCCAATTTTTTCTGTTGAGTACTCTAGCGTGGGCATCCGGCTTAGTCGCTGTCATTCAACCGGAGTTATCTCAAACGGACTATCAGTCAGATGTCACCCTTCTCAATGCACTTTCTCCATATTTTGATAAAGCCGTTGCGCATCGGAATCCAAATGAACCGGCATTAATGATCCTTCCCGAATACACCGGCGCATGGTTAGTCGCTGTAAACAGTTCAAAAGCTGTTTTCAAAGCGGACAATTTGAACAGCGCCATGACACGCATTATTCTGGCTCATCCTTTTCGATTTACCGGAGCATTGATACACACGTATTCCCGCGATCATTTTTCCGGAAGCTTTATGGGTCATGTTGAACGTGCAATTTTTAAAATGCAGGCAGAAAAAATGCTTAGGGCTTATGTGTCTGTGTTCGCTCAACTGGCCCGGAAATACCAAACCTGGATTGTCGCCGGTTCAACCATATTACCGGAAATAAGTCTGGAATCCCATGTTTCCATTAAAACAAAAAGTGCGCACCTGTTCAACCAATCGTTTGTCTTTAATCCGGATGGAGATGTAGTCGCAACTGTCCGCAAGGTATTCCCTGTTGGTCAGGAACTGGAATTCATGGATAGAGCATCGTTAGACGATTTGACGCCTGTCGATTCACCGTTTGGAAAATTGGGTGTCCTGGTTTGTGCTGACAGTTGGCATCCGGAATGCTACCAAAAACTGGAATCCCATGGTGTGGATATCCTCATTGTTCCCAGCCTGGTAAATTCAGCAGATCGTTGGATTGCTCCCTGGGGTGGTTATGATCCGCCGGAGGACGATCCTGGCGATGTGGATCCTGCCGATCTGGATGGACAACATCCCGAAAATGCAATGTGGAAAAAATACGCTTTGCGAGGTCGAATGACCTCCACATCCGCGGTCTGGGGATTCAATAGCTTTCTTGTGGGCAATTTTTGGGGTGTGACCGGCGGCGGTCAATCTAATGGGATAAAGTCCGGAGAAATTATACGCGAATTGGAGGACTATCAAAAAGGCGGTGTGTTAACGTTTACGCTTCCTTAGGTGTTTGTAATTCAGTCGCCCGGAATCCAAGTTTTTTTCCGTTTTCAATCATCGTTTCGAGGCAGGATTCGCCCAAAACGGAAAAAATATCTTTCAGTCGAGTTAAATGATCCGGAAAAATAGATTCGATTTGCTTTTTCCCTGCCTGTGTTAAATGGACTTGATAAAACCGACGATCTTCAGGATTTTGAATTCGTTTGACCCATCCGTCTCGTTCCAGATTATCGATGACTTTGGTCACGTTGCCGCCACTCCATAGCATTTTCTTCCCGATGACACTTTGGCATAGCGGTCCCAAATGATACAACATTTCCAATACAGCAAATTGAGGCGCTGTTAATTTATGATTATCCAGGCCATGCCGAAGGTACCTGTCGATGGATTCAGTCGCCCGGGATAAGATGATCCATGTATTCAGGATTTGTTCTTCTCTTGGTGTCCCCTGATAATGCGTAGGCATATTTTCTCCGCAATAGTTTACTCTTAAATTAATTAAGCTATAAAGAATTCCCTAACATTTCATCTTCGTATCTCATTTGAGTAAAAAATGAATCTAACGTAACTTCGCCTTCAAAATTTAACCCATGGCCAAACACAAACATCACCATCACAGTCGCCATCGCACCAGTTTCTGGTCCGAGTTTCGATTTGAAATCACGGTCACATTGTTATTACTTACCGGGATTGCATTATTGGTGGAACAGTTTGAAATCCGCCGAACTGTCTGGCATTGGATCCAGGAAGCTATAAAGTTTTTATCAGGTCACTTTTCAAACCTGGCTCAGAGGTCAATCGACTTTATCATGTCATTCAAATTGTCGAATACCATCGGAATTTTGTTAATCCTTATTGCTTTATTCATGATTTTTAATCGTTTTCGAAAAAAAATGATCGTCCGATATTCTCTGTTAGATACCTGCCCTAACTGTGATGGCGACCTTCGTCGAATCCATCGTACCTGGCAACATAAATTGATAGGTTATTTTATGTGGGCTGACGTTAAAAACTACGAATGTAAGAAGTGCGATTACCGGGGAATTAAAATGGACTGGAAACATCGATGACAGCGGCTGAAGTAAAAAATTTAATTTTGATCGGATTACCGGAAGCTACCGTTGAAGTTGTGGATCAACGGGGCACCGGCGATCACTTTTCCGCCGTGGTGACCAGTGCGGAATTCCGTGATTTGAGTCTTGTGGAACAACACAAGCGCGTTTATGCAACCTTAGGCAACCGGTTGACGAATGAAATACACGCGCTACAGTTGAAGACCCAAAGCCCTGACTAAATAAAATCCACAAAAAGGAGTGAGGAAATGAGTCTCAAAGAAGAGATTGAGAGAACAATCCATACTGAACCCATCTTGTTGTACATGAAAGGGACGCCCCTGCAACCCATGTGCGGCTTTTCAAATATGGTAGTTCAGATTTTGAATTACTACGGAGTGAATTACAAAGCGGTGAATATTTTCGACGATCCGGACATTCGGACTAATCTGTCCGAGGTTTCCGGATGGCCGACTATCCCACAGTTATTTATAAAAGGCAAATTGGTCGGCGGCGCCGATATTACCCGGCAACTTCACGAAGAAGGAAAACTTCTGGACATGCTGGATTTGGCACAAAGTGTCAATTAATCAGATTTTATATTGGTGTTAAATAGCCCCTATCCTAAATTCGCCGCGCTATTTTTTCCGGAAAATTAGCCTTTGATTTTCTGAAAGACAATTGGCCCGTTCGTCTAGTGGTTAGGACTCAAGATTTTCATTCTTGCAACAGGGGTTCGATTCCCCTACGGGCTACATCAGGGTCGCTAACTGACCCTGTTTTATTTACAATAACATGATCGCTTTTCACTGGCATCCCGTCTTTGTTCATTACCCCATTGCATTCCTGGTACTCAGTTTTGCCTGTTTCTGTATCTACATCATAACGCATCGAAAATCATTCCACAATTTCGCTCTCTACCTGTTGGTTTTTGCGCTCATTGGAGCGATTGCAGCCGGTCTCTCCGGTGAAAGTGCCGCCGGAAGTCAATCCATTGCAGACCCAGTCCTCAAGCATTTGGTCAATCGTCACGAATCTTTTGCCAATCTGACGATTTGGGGTTCCATTGCTGTCACTATCCTCTGGATTTTCGGTTATAAAAAGTATTCCATGGATTCATTTTTTAAGTGGGTGATTCTCCTTCTTCTCGCCGGATTAACAGTTGCCGTACTCACAACCGGATATCTTGGCGGTGAATTAGTCTATTTACATGGAGTCGGTGTCCTGCAATAAATTCCTTTTATGGAGAATAACAGGAATTCGGTTTTATCCGATGTTATTATACTGGGGGCAGGGATCAACGGCTGCGGCATTGCAGCCGAACTCAGCCGCTCCGGTTACACAGTCACAATCCTGGAAAAAAATACGGTTGGGAGCGGCACATCCTCTAAATCCTCACGACTGATTCACGGCGGTTTACGTTATTTGGAAACCTTCGAATTCGGATTAGTTCATGAAGCATTGAAGGATCGCCAGATCCTGCTGGAGAAGTTCCCGGAGATTGTCAAAATCAGACCCTTTTATCTCCCGGTATACAAATCCAGTCCGCGACCGGCCTGGATGATCTGGTGCGGACTCAAACTCTACGATTTACTTTCCGGCGGCCGGGATCCACATAAATCGCGCATCGTGAAGCGTGAAGATTTCCAGGGTATTGCTCCTCATTTACGCCAGTCCAATCTCACGGCTGTTTTCCGGTATTTCGACGCCAAGACCAATGACCTGAAGCTCACCCAATCTGTAGCGGATGAAGCTCAAAAACAGGGTGCTGCGCTCCATCAGTTCATTCGGATTGAAACAATTGTGAACGCGAAATCCGTATATCGTGTATTTACAAACCGTGGCACGTTTTCCGCTCCGATTCTGATCAATGCTACCGGGCCATGGATCGATGAAGTAAATGCCGAATTCGATCTTCCGGCAAAATACCATATCCGCAAAATCAGCGGTATCCATGTGATTCTGGACGGACTGATGACACGGGATCTGATGTTTATGCAAACGAAAGAAAAACGGATCTTTTTTATTATTCCGGAACCGGAACATAATCAGACTATTATTGGAACCACCGAACGGGAAGAGACCGTTCCTATCGAATCGGTGAAGGTCAATCCTGAGGATGTGGATTACCTTTTGAATCAATTAAACTCTTATCTGAATGACGAATCGCAAGTGACTGTAGATGATATTAAGTCGTCCTATATCGGAGTCCGGCCCCTGATTGCCCACAAAGACAATCCTGTGAATTTGTCGCGGGAATATGAGCTGGATTTACACAAAATCGGGGAAACAAAACTGCTTCATGTCTTCGGTGGTAAGCTCACAACGTATTTATCCCTGGCACAAAAGGTCAGGAAACAACTGGAGAAATAAGGGTTAATTCCCAACTTCTGGTTTTATATAGACATAAAAGAATTTAGTGTATGTGGAGCTGAATAATCCGTACCCCCCTTCTACATTGGAATCAGGCAGGCGATATTGATTCGAACCAAAAGGGTCACCGGAAAAATAATCGTAGTAGGATTGATCCGTAGCCTGAATCGCCATTAATTGTAACCCGTAATAGTTAAAGAATAACCATGAAATTTGGGTGGGTGATGAATTGACGGACCAAACAAACGGGTTGTACCGATATGGATCATTATTCTGATCCCGCAGGTAGGGACCTTTCCAGGCTCTAAATACGAAGGAAGTATCGTAAACCAGATTGGTAAATGTCGAATCCCTGAGTCCGTCCCGGTTATAATCCAGGAATGAGTCTGAATCCGGTTCCCAAATCCCGTTTTGATTCAAATCGTTGTATGGTTCCAGTCCCCGCACCTTCGATTCCAGCGCGTAGGAGATGATCCGAACCGTGTTGTAATCCTCCGCATTGAAATCCAACAGGAAATAAGGCACGGATGCAAAACTCTGCGTATAACAATCCCCTGTTTTGTAAATCACCGTATCTATCGGGCCTGTTGGAACCGGTAAATATTGTCCATTGATGTTCATCATCGTTGCATTATCCACGTTTATTGGGTCAATCACCAGTGGGGAACCACTGCATGAATAATCGGTGGAAGGAACACTGGAAAAATCCATTTGATCCGGGAGTGTTGTCGTTGCCTGTACCGAGTCTCCATCCCAGGAAGCGTATAGGGTGTAAGTGTGCCCCGGTTGGAAAATAAAGTTCGGATTTGCCAGGTAGCGTCCGGGGCGGTTGGGAACCGGAGGAATCAGAATAGTTGTATCCCCGTCAGAAATTGTCACGACTGCGTCCGGGATATAAAGTGTATCTATAGGTACACTCTCTAAAATCGCGGCAGAGCGGGATACAAATACCGTATCTGTCATTGGATATCCTGCATTCAGGTTGCCGAACACCACCAGCGTTTCGTGATACGTCACTTGCGGATTGGTCAGATTACAGGAACTGATCCAAAATGCAGAGAAAATGAGAAGGATTAAATATATTTTTTTCATAAATCGAAACTCACTCCAATACTGGGTAGAAGCGGGAAAATAGAAATGGACTCACGCTGGATACGACCTTCATCCGGTTCGTCAACGTTAGGTTCGCCTGCATCCGGCTTGCCATTTCCATTCAGATCATCGGCTTTCTTGTTCCAGTCGTTGTCATTGTCTAACCCGTCTGTGGTACTGCCCAATGTATAGAAATATCGAAAGATGTTTTTCTTATTGTAGGCGTTGATAACCTGGAAATTCAAATCAAATTTCACTTTTCCCCATTTGATGTGTCGAACAGCGCCCATATCAAGCCGGTGATAAGGCGGATACCGCCCGCTATTCCGTCCTCCTGGAATTGTGCGATAAGATTGCATCGGATCACCGGGAAGGTTTTGGAGATAATAACCCAAGATCGGTGTAAAGGCCTGCCCGGACTGATAAGTCCATTTCCCGTTGACTTCCCACTTTTTATTAATCCGCCAGGTCCCAATGATGTTAAATACATGCTCACGATCCCAGTTATTGTAATAGGTAACACCGTTCATGATTTTCCGGGAAATGGACCAGGTATAGGCCAGCCACCCGGTGAAATTCCCACGGGTTTTCTGGAGGAAAAATTCCAGACCGTAGGCGTACCCGTCCGAAGGAATAAACATGTAGGCAAGTTGGGTACCCGGTGACTGCTCGTCTGACGTAGCACGAGTGTCGTTAAAGGTTAAGGTATTGTAGATTCGTTTGTAATACCCCTCAATCTGCAATTTCCAAATATTCCGATAATAGGATTCCAGTCCCAAAACTGCTTGGTGTGATTCGGCCGGTTGCACCGAATTATCCACCGCCATCCAGTTATCCAATACACTGGGATTGTAGTCATCCTGCACTGTTTCCAGGAATTGGTGATAATTCCCGATTGCAAAATTGAGGTAATGATCCTCGTCAATAATCCACTTCAATCCCAGACGGAAATCCGGATGCCATTTCTGATTCTGTCCGGAATAGTAGTTCAGTCTTACACCCGGTTCTACAATAAACCAGGGCGCCGGAAGCCATTTAAGCTTACTGTATAATGCACCTTCACGGGGTTCTTCGCCGACTTTAAACGTGGTTGTATCTCCAAACCCGGTTAGGTACTGTAAGTTCAGTTCTTTGAACATTCCTCCAAACTTCAGGGTCATATTGGGAGTTACAAAATCGGTGAAATTCCCGGAAAAAGTTTTATCATTAATGACATTATCACTTTCCAATCCGGTACTGCCCCCCAAGTTAAAAAAAGTCCGGAAACGACTGGTGGCTATCAAAAATTTGCCAATCAGATCAGGGCGAAACAGTCGACGATAATTCAAACTGTACGTATCATTTCCCCATCTGGCGGACAGACCTAAATCGCCAAAAACAAGGTTGTCCAGACCGCTGTAAAAGCTCACACTGATCCGGTCCTTTGATGTGATATCGGAAAAGACATGCCCCTGCAAATCATAAAAATAGTAGGGAGGGAAATTCAGATTGGTCAACTTCAGCACTTGGTCGAAATAAGTACGTCGTGCCGAAACAAGCCAGGCACCTTTATACGACGGTCCTTCCAGCGTTGTTTGGGCGGAAAGAATCGAAATACTGCTTTTCCCCTGGAATTTTTTCCGGTTTCCCTCACGGCTGGTTACATTAAGTACTGCGGACAGTCGGCCACCGTATTCCGCATTGTAGCCGCCTTTGATCAGCTCCGCATCTTTGACTGCATCCAGAATAAAGTTTGAAAAGACCCCTCCAAGATGAGAAGGATTGTAGACGGTAATGCCGTCCAACAAAATCAGGTTCTGATCCGTATTTCCACCACGAATTACCAAACCGGTACTGAACTCGGATGGCGCCAGGACACCCGGCATCGCCTGTAGGGTGCGGAACAGATCCGGTTCGGCTAATGCCGGAAGCGACTTGATCTGCCGCGTTGTTAAAGTCACCCGACTGGGTTGCATCGCCAGCTTTCGGGCCAGTTTTTCTCCGGTAACCTGAACTTCATTCAACCCGATCGAAGTTGGTGCCAGTGCAATATTTTGCCGGATATCGGACCCTGATTTCACAGACATTTTTTTCTTCCAGGTATCAAATCCAAGGAAGGACACCACCAGCGTATAATCGCCAGGTTGAATCTGTTCCAGGACGAATAAACCGTTGGGGTCGGTTGCCATTCCAAGCGATGTTCCCTGAAGAAATACATTGGCGCCGGGTAACGATTCTCCGGAAGTACTGTCGGTGACAAAACCGGAAATACGGCCCGTTTGTGCAGCTATTAAACTCACAAATAATAGAATAGACACTATTCTTTTGATAATCATATTCCTCTTAGATGTTTGATAAAGTTTTTAGAGATAAGGGGAGCGATCAGATCAACTCCCCTTAAAACTTTTCACAGGTTGGTGAAATCTTTTAAGATTTCTTCTGCATGTTCGGTGACACTCACTTTCGGATAGATCTTAACAATAATCCCTTTTTCATCAATCAGAAAGGTTTCCCGGCTGGCAAATATCAATCCACTGGTTCCATACAATTTAGATACGGATTTATCCGTATCCGCGAGTAAAGTAAACGGAAGGTTGTACTTATCCTGGAATTTCCGATGGCTTTTTACATCGTCGTAGCTAATTCCAAATACCTTGATCTTTGCTTTGTCAAATTCCGAAAATTGATCGCGGATACCACAGGCTTCCTTGGTGCATCCCGGTGTATCATCCTTTGGATAAAAATACACCACCACCTTTTGTCCCCGGTAATCAGATAAAGTGTGGGAATCTCCGTTTTGATCAAGTAGCGTGAAATCCGGTGCCTGATCACCAACTTTCAGTACCTTATTTCCTCCAAAAAGCATGGCCATAAATACCATACCCATAACAAACAATAACTTCATGTTCACTCCTTTTGTTCGTTCAATGACAGAATTTTACCGCCTTAGTGTCACAATAATGCAAAATTTGATTGAAGGTTTCGAACTCCCTTTTAAATAGTCCCCAAAGCAACCGGATATGGTTCCAAAAAACGGTTTAAAGCTACGTGTTTTCGATCAGCTTTTCGTTTTTCGAATATGAGACTTCTCCTTACCTCCGAAATAGAATTCAATCCCGTCTTGAATCGATCGATGAATACTGTGTAATCATCTCGTTCAGACATTGAAAGCTCGTCAAGAGAAGTCTCAGTTTCGTATTGGCGGAAATTTTGATCTTCTTTTGATCGTTTCCAAAATGTGCTGAGTATTACTCCATAGGATTGAATGTCTTCATTATTTTTAT
>CAZJWP010000038.1:15318-18404 GCA_964549745.1 uncultured bacterium
TTCCAAAATGTGCTGAGTATTACTCCATAGGATTGAATGTCTTCATTATTTTTATCAGACTTTTCCATTTGCCTGTTTAATTCCTTGGCCAGGGTCGGATTGTGTGACCAGATGAGAAGCCGGAATTCCCGGTGGAACCGATGCAAACTGCCAGGTATTTCCGGATGAATCGAATTCCTGAAATTTGCCAGCAGAAATACCCATGTCAAAAAACGGTCTTGTATTTCCCTGGAAAACAATTGGTTTTCATCAATGATGGGCAGGCCGGGATACGTTGCCATCACTTTTTGTACAAACATTCCGGGTCCGGTTATTTCGCTGGTTGCGGAGATTTCATCAGCGAAATAAGGTGTATCCGATACTCCGCAGGATGGCGAACGGGCTTTCAGTATGGCGCCATCGAAAATGGAATCGGACTGTAAATATGATTGAGCAAACCGGTCCATCGTTTGTGTGAAATCTTTGCCCGTAGAAGGCTGAATCAGTCGAAGGTTGGCGTGTTGTTTCACAAGCCTGATGGGATCCCGGGGAACACCCATACCCATATCCATTTCAGGACAGACAGTTACAATCTCTGCATATTTCGAAAGGAGTTCAACGAGCGGATTGGACAATTTCTGACCATCATAACGACAAGCGTCAAATCCTAAGCAGCGGCTGACCAGTATTCGGGGAGTAAAGTGCTTCATACCAGAGGGAAAATTACTCCTTTTAAGTATTCACAAAAAGAAGGTTACTCGGTGGCCTCCAATTCCACACTATTAGAGGTCATTTAACGACCAGTCATAGTGATTATACTTGATTTTCCATTTGCGCATTTCGGGAGACTTAGTCAAATCGATTTGGTCCGAATAACGATCCAAATAATCCAGAACCGATCCGGCTGATGTCTCAAAATCTTTGCGATACCATTTGAAGATTTTAGACAAATAAATGACTTTATTCACCGAATCAACACGAACCTGATCCGGGTCATTCACAAATGCAGATGTTTTATTATCCAACGCTTTATCCAAATTGGTCCCGGTAAAAATTCGTTGTCCTAAGGGCGGGCAACTTTTGGAACCACAATTGATCGCAAAATGAATTCGTGGATCATGAAATCCAGCTCTCAATTTTTTGTTCTCAATATCGTTCAGCGTAAGCAGTTGGTTTCCAACCATGAATTCCTTACGCCAAAAAACGCCGTGCCCCCAGCTGATCTCCGGAAGACTACCCGCCTCCGGATTCTCGATAACGGTTTCTATAACCAAAGCATTGTAAGCATTAATCCAATAGGCTTTCCGGTCATTTGGGGTTGGAAACAATTCCGGTTTATTGTCCGGACTTACGGAATGAATGAAATCAATAAACGTATTTAAGGCGAATGGATTCTCTCGAAGCGCATGATAATTCACTTTACCATTCATATCCACCTGTTCTGCCAATAACCTATTTATCCCTGACTCTGCCTTGGCTTTTTCAGGGTGACTATCAATTTGACCAATCTGACGGTCCTGATCCTGGCATTGGCAAGAAGAAATCATGTTCAGCGTAAGCAGTGAAACCAGGACATAAGATATTCGGAATGAAGGCCCGGCAGGACGACCTTGTGCCCCGCCGGACATGAAAAGCATTTTAACTTTTGCCCACATTAGGATTGGTTAGAAATAACAGTCCTGAAACAAGCACTAATGCCTGAAATTCCATTCCGCCCATGTGATTGGTTCCTTCACCCCAACCCTGAGTAAAACTCCAACCATTTTGGAAATGAAACATCATTATGGCTCCCAACATCACGACGACGAAGATTGCGCCTGCTGCTTGGGTAGCCCAATTGGGACCGAAGCCGCCCCAAAGAATAAGGATACCGCCTGCCAATTCCATTATGGCCAGCAAATAAACCATCGCAACCGGCATTCCCATCATCTGGGCCATTCCGGATGCCATGGGAAATTTGGTAAAACCATGGTAAAGGAAAGTAAGCGCTAATGATACGCGAACAAACCAATGACTATAAGGGGACAATTTGTTTAGGAAATCCATGAGATAACTCCTTTCGATTTTATTTCGAATTCACATCAGTCAGTTGATCCAGTTTAATTCTAAAGCGGTCCGGGTTGATTTTCCCAAAAGACCACAGTTCATCATTTACCCAAACAGCGGGCGTTATGACTGTGGATTTTTGGGGTGGTTTTCCTTTGGGATCGTCCAAATTGATAATGGATAAATCCACTTTCGGAAAGTCCGGCAAGATCGCTTCCAACTGCGACTGTACGATTTGGCACTGACGGCAGTTATCCCTGGTGATCAATTGAAGGTGAACTGTTTTTTGAAACTTCATACACCCGAAGCTATACCGTTCCAATGACGGCAAACTGTCGGGCGGACGACAATTAGTGTTTATTTAACCACGTGTCATCTTTTACATGCAAGAATCGGCGGGAATAGTCGATGACATCTTCCTGTACAAGTTCATTGAGAATCGTCGTGACTGTCTGTCGGGCGGTTGCCGTTAGACCGGCAATTTCCTGATGCGATAAAAACGGGCGGGCTCGCCAGCCTTCAACCATTTTTTTACCAAATGTACTCACATATCGCTTAAGAAAAGTTTCCACTCTTTCCCGGGCACTTTTAAAAACCAAATCTTCAATACGGGATTCAATCTTACGAAGTCTGAATCCAATGAATTTTTGGACTTCAATATTCAAAGCAGGACTGTCTTTCAACATATCCCTAAACTCGTCCCGATCAATAGCGCAAACCAACGCATCCTCCACAACTTCGGCAACACTTTCATGCTTTTCCTGCCCCAAAAGTGTACTCTCACCAAAAATTTCTCCCGGACCCAGCAGCTGTAGTGTCATACTCCGTCCATCTTCGGTCACCCGGGATATTTTTATTTTACCTTCTTTTAAAAAATAGATCGTATTACTGGGTTCGTCGGGAAAATAAATAATTTCCTTTTTAGAACTTCTTGACATGCGGGTATTCTGCTCCATCATTTTCATTTCTTCTGGATTGAGACCTTTCAGAAGATTAAAATTCTGTAAATACCACAGTTTTGTTTGTTCAGCTATTTTGAAATCCTCTGTTTAATGGACGTC
>CAZJWP010000039.1:0-14665 GCA_964549745.1 uncultured bacterium
ATCCCGATCGCGGATGATTAAAAATGATTCATCCACGGCCGTAGACCGTGATTTTCTCTATATCGGGATAAAATTAGTGATCAGAACGCTTCACCAGCTCATACAAAAGCAACGCACCGGAAACAGCCACGTTTAATGATTCCCCAAAACCCCTTTTGGAAATAGAGACTAAAATATCCGCACGATTACGAACTTCATCGGAAAGGCCGTGTGCTTCATTACCCAACACCAAAGCCCAGGGACGATTTTCAGGCAATTGTAAATCCTTAATCGGTGTACCGCGATGGTCGGCTCCGATAATCGTATACCCGGCCTCCGAAAGAACGCTGAGCTTAAGATTACGGTTCAAGTCCAGATGAAAATGTGCTCCCATTCCACCACGAACAACCTTGGGTTGGAACGGGTCCGGCGATTCAGGGGAAAAGGCGACAGATTTTAATCCCAACCAGGCGGCGGTTCGGAGAAGAGTCCCGCAATTTCCCGGGTCGCGGATTCGGTCCAGGTACAAAAGCGGCTGACCAAAACCCGGTGAGGGATTCGGTGGTATCGGGCAAACGGCCAGAATGCCCGAAGGCGTTACCGTATCAGAAAGTTCTTTAAATTGCTTCTCAGTGGCTTCAGCCGGATGATAATCACGTAGCTTGTATTTTTGATCCAGTTCTTCAAAGGCGGGACTTTCAACGAAGTCAGGCGTCACAATTAAATCTCGCAATTCAGTTTCGGCTTCCAACGCCGATTCCACCAATCGGACACCTTCGATTAAAAATTTGCCTTCGGATTGCCGGTATTTTTTCTGTTTAAGCTGTCGAATCCGCTTAAACCGGTTGATGCTGAGAGGTTGTAGTGTATCTGAATTCATTTTGAATGGGAATAAACCACTTGTCCATCTACAATGGTAAACAAAACATTGGTCTTTAAAATTTCATGTAGTGTTGCAGTCTGTATATCACGGTCCAATACAGTAAAATCAGCACGATAACCGGGTTCTACTTTACCGGAAGTTGATTCCGCAAATGCGGCAAAAGCGGGCCATTCCGTCATCATATTCAAAGCCTGTTTCCGGGTCATTCGTTCCTGTGGAAGCCAACCATCCTCCGGCCAACCTTTGTGATCCTGCCGGGTGACTGCTGCATAATAATTCCATAGCGGGTTGGGTGTTTCGATGGGTGCATCGGAACCGCCGGGAATAACCGAACCGGAACTGATCAGCGATTGCCAGGGATAAGCCTCGTCCAACCGCTCTGTGCCTAAGCGTTTATCCACCCAATACATATCGGAGGTGCAATGGGTGGTTTGTATCGACGGGATAACGCCTAATTCGGCAAACCGTGGAATGTCGGTGCGGTCGATGATTTGCGCATGCTCCACCCGGTTTCTACAACTCCGGACACCAACTTTTTCGAAGATATCCAAGGCCATTCGATTTGCCCGATCGCCGATACAATGGATATTTACCTGGAAACCGGCGGCATTGAAGCGATGAACTTTAACAGCAATATCGGAAGAGTCACCGACCAGCAAACCGGTATTCTGAGGATCATCCGAATAGGGTGCTAAAAGCGCTGCACCGCGGCTGCCAAGCGCGCCGTCCAGATACAATTTAACCGCACGAACCATAATCCGGGGATCACTTGTGGAAGGACCATTTAATAAGTAGGGTTCGTAATCCTCCGGTTTATCATTTAGCATGGCATAAACACGAAGAGTAAGCTTTCCTTCTTGCTGGAGTTCGCGAAGCAATTCCAGCGTTTGGAGTGACGTCCCGGCATCATGTACCGATGCCAGCCCCAGGGTGTTCAAAAATTGAATGGCTTGAAGCAATTGACGCTTTTGGGTTGCCCGATCTTCTTCGGGGACGATTTTTCGGATCAGTTCTATAGCGTTATCCATTAGAACACCCGAAGGATTGTTATCAAAACCCCGAAAAATTTGTCCACCGGAGATTTCAGGCGTGTCAGCATCAACACCGGCTAAGTCCAGCGCTTTCGAATTCACCCAAACAGCATGGCCGTCAATCCGTGACAGAATTACCGGTTGGTCAGGAACAACCCTGTCCAGCATTTGCCGATCGGGCATGCGTGTATCCGGCCAGTCGTTTTGATCCCAGCCGCGTCCCCGAATCCACTCACCATTGTTTAATGACCGGGCTTTTTCCCGAACCTGTGCAATGATTTCATCGGGTGAATTTGTTCCTGCCAAATTCAGGTAATCCAATGATTGACCAAGTCCCAGCAGATGTAAATGTGCATCGGCAAAACCGGGATAGAGAACACCGCCATTCAAATTTACCGTTTGGTCGGCGGTGAAATCCCCGGAACGGGCCATTCCCTTAATCAGGCCATTTTCGCAAAGAACGGAGACAGAAGTAGATTCGCCCGGTAAGTGAACGTTCGTAAAAACGATGGTTTTAGCAGCGGTTATCGGCATAATTAAGTCGTACAATTTATGGATCGAAACCGATTGGGTCATGGTGTAATTCTAATGCGAAGTTTTCATCCTCCGGGCTCCATGTTCATTGCTCCATGTTGAATCTTTTTTTCGTAATTTCTTGGCCACTCATTTAGGTAACCGTTTTTTCTTTACTCTCTTTTTTGAATCAAGGCAGGAGACCTATGTCCGAAGCAAAACCACTTCCCGAATTCTCCAACGGACACGGCGATATTGATCCGACGGAAACACGAGAATGGCAGGAATCGATCCGTGATATCCTGGAAGATGAAGGTGTAGACCGGGCGCATTTTCTACTGGAAAATGTGCAGGATTACGCACGTCGCAACGGTGTGCGTTTACCCTACAGCGCCAACACCGCCTATCTGAATACCATTCCCGCCGACCAGCAGGCGCCCTTTCCCGGCGACCGTGAGCTGGAGCGGCGTATCAAATCCCTGATTCGCTGGAACGCCATGGCCATGGTGGTCCGGGCGAACAAAGAGCACTCCGGCATCGGCGGTCATATTTCCACGTTCTCATCCTCCGCCAATTTGTACGAAGTAGCCCAGAATCATTTCTTCAAAGGATCGGATGAAAGTCCCGGCGATCTGGTCTTTTTCCAGGGACACGGCAGTCCCGGTATGTATGCCCGCGCCTTTTTGGAAGGCCGCCTCACCGAAGAACATTTGCATAATTTCCGGCGCGATCTGAATCCCAAAGGTTTATCCTCCTATCCCCACCCATGGCTCATGCCCGATTTTTGGCAGTTTGCCACGGTCTCTATGGGACTGGGTCCGCTTATGGCGATTTACCAGGCGCGCTACATGAAATATCTGGAAGATCGGCGATTCTTAAAACCGGGTCACGGCCGCCGCGTCTGGGCTTTCCTGGGCGATGGTGAAACGGACGAACCGGAAGCTTTGGGCGCCCTGACTTTTGCTGCTCGCGAGAAACTGGATAATCTGCTCTTTGTGGTGAATTGCAATCTCCAGCGTTTGGACGGTCCGGTCCGCGGTAACGGCAATATCATCCAGGAACTGGAAGGTGCTTTCCGCGGTGCCGGCTGGAACGTAATCAAAGTGATCTGGGGATCAGACTGGGACGAGCTTTTAAAGAAAGATACCACGGGACTTCTGGAAAAACGTATGAACGAAGTGGTGGACGGCGATCTCCTGAAATATGTGGTGGCAGGCGGCGCTTATGTCCGGGAGCATTTCTTCGGGAAATATCCCGAATTGTTAAAACTAGTGGCTGATAAAAGCGATGACGAACTCTGGCATCTCCGACTGGGTGGTCATGATCCATTGAAAGTCTATGCTGCTTATCATGAGGCTGTCAACCACAAAGGACAACCCACCGTGATTCTGGCACGGACCATCAAGGGATATGGTCAGGGTGAAGGCGGCGAGGGCCGGAACATTACGCATCAGCAGAAAAAACTAAACGAACAGGAACTACTCCATTTCCGGGACAGTTTCGACATCCCGCTGTCGGATGAAGATGCCACGAAGGCGCCCTTTTACAAACCGAAAGCAAATAGCAAGGAAATCAGGTATTTGAAAGCGCGCCGCAAGGAATTAGGCGGTAGCCTGCCGAAGCGAAATGCTCGTGCCGAATCACTACCCGCGCCGGACTTGAACTTTTTTGACGAATTGATCCGGGGTTCAGGCGGTCGGGAAATTTCCACCACTATGGCATTTGTACGATTGCTGACCATTCTCACCCGGCACCCGAAGATCGGAAAACGAGTGGTGCCCATCATTCCCGATGAAGCCCGGACGTTTGGGATTGATCCCCTCTTCCGGCATCTGGGGATTTACGCTCACGGCGGTCAGAAATATGAACCGGTGGATTCCCGCCAGTATTTGTATTACCGGGAAGCAAACGATGGCCAGATACTGGAAGAAGGCATCAACGAAGCCGGCGCTATTTCCTCCTTTATCGCCGCCGGAATGAGTTACAGCACCCACGATCTCCAAATGATCCCGTTCTACATTTACTACTCCATGTTCGGATTTCAACGCGTTGGCGATTTCATGTGGGCTGCCGGAGATATGCGCGCCCGGGGATTCCTCCTCGGCGCCACCGCCGGACGAACCACCCTGAACGGCGAAGGGCTTCAGCACCAGGACGGGCAGAGTCATCTGCTGGCCTCCGTGATTCCCAATCTCCGTGCTTACGACCCGGCTTACTCTTATGAACTTGCGGTGATTATCCGCCAGGGATTAAAGGAAATGGTGCAGGAGCAAAAAGATGTGTTTTACTACCTGACCCTGGAAAACGAAAATTACGCCCACCCTGAAATGCCCCGTGGTTCCGAATCCGGGATTATCAAGGGCATGCATCGTATCCGCAGGACCGGGCATAAATCGGCAAAGAGCCGGGTGAATCTGCTGGGAGCCGGCCCGTTGCTCCGTGAAACCCTAACAGCGGCGGAATTACTGGAACAGGACTGGGACATCGGCGCGGATGTTTGGAGTGTCACCAGTTTTAGCGAACTGCGGAAGGATGCGGAAGATAACCGGCGCTGGAATCTGCTGCATCCGGACAAACCGGAACGGGATTCTTACCTGAGCAAATGTTTACCGGATGAATCCATTCCCGCCATCGCGGTTTCTGATTATGTAAAGCCGGTGGCAGAACAGATCGCCGCTTTTGTACCTGGACCGTTCACCGCGTTGGGTACAGACGGCTTCGGCCGCAGCGAGACCCGTGAAGCGCTCCGGGATTTCTTCGAAGTGGATCACCGCTACATTATTCTGGCTGCGTTGGCTGCTTTGGTCAAGGCCGGATCGCTGGAGAAAACCATCTTAAACAAGGCGATTAAAAAGTACAATTTGGATCCTGAAAAACCCAGCCCCACAACTGTTTAAACGGGAGTGAAATTTTGATTAAAAGTATACCCTTACCCGATCTTGGCGAAGGCATTGACGAAGTGGACATCAGTGAAGTGATGGTGTCCGCAGGCGACAAGATCACCGCCGATGATACATTGATCGTTCTGGAATCGGACAAGGCCACCATGGAAATTCCCGGCGATATTGCAGGCATCGTCAAGACTGTTCATGTAAACACCGGTGACAAGATCAAACCGGGCGACGTCATCATCGATTTGGAAGTCTCCGATAAAGCAATGAAAAAATCGAAACCGGACAAACCGAAAGAAACTCCGGCGCCGGTTAAAACGCCGGAACCGGTGGCAGCGCCGACACCGGATGTATTGCCACCCAGTGACAAAGCCCACGCCAGTCCTGCGGTTCGCCGTCTGGCACGGGAACTGGATATCGATCTCACCAAAGTTTCCCGCAGCGGACCCAAAGGGCGACTGACCAAAGACGATCTGCTGAATTACATAAAGGAACGTATGGCGAAAAGCGGCCGGGCGAATATACCGGACATAGATTTTTCGGCCTGGGGCCCGGTGGAAGATGTGCCGCTGAACAAGATCCGGCGTCTCACCGGTGAACGGATGGAATCGGCCTGGCAAACCAGTCCGCAGGTTACGCAATTTGATCAGGCGGACATTACCGAACTGGACGCGCTCCGTAAATCGCTGAAAGCGGACTGGACGAAAAAAGACGTACGCATAACTTTATTGCCCTTCCTGATGCAGGCTGTCGCTGCACTTCTGAAGGAGATGCCCGATTTCAACAGCAGCCTTCATTCGTCGCGTGAGAAATTAGTGCGCAAAAATTATATTCATCTTGGAATCGCTGTGGATACACCGGACGGACTGGTGGTGCCGGTGATTCGGGATGCGGACCAAAAAGATACGGTGCAGCTTTCCCGGGAATTGATGGACATGAGCGGCCGGGCCCGGAGCAAAAAGCTGAAACCGGATGAATTTCAGGGAGCCGGGTTCACGATCTCGTCTTTAGGCGGTATCGGCGGAACCTATTTTTCTCCCATTGTAAATCCGCCGCAAGTGGCGATCCTGGGCGTGTCCCGGGCATCGGTGCAGCCGGTGTTTGATGACAAGAAGGCCACCTTTATTCCACGAACCATTTTACCCTTTTCACTGACTTATGATCACCGCGTGATCGATGGCGCGGCCGGCGCCCGATTTACCAGCCGGTTGGCGGAAATGCTGTCCGATCCAAAGCAATTGAAAGCCTGGGAGGTGCGGCCATGAGCGGCAAATCCGTGCACCATAGTGTGGTTGTTTTGGGCTCCGGTCCCGGTGGTTATGCCGCCGCTTTCCGTGCCGCCGATCTGGGGAAAGATGTGCTCATGATCGAAAAGGACAGCGTGTTGGGCGGCGTTTGTCTCAACCGCGGTTGTATTCCTTCCAAGGCTTTACTGCACATCGCAAAGGTGATTTCTGAAACCAAAGAACTGGCGGACAAAGGCGTGCAATTTGGTGAACCGAAGATTGATATCTCTGCGGTACGTGAATGGAAGCAATCGGTGGTGAATCAACTAAATCGCGGCATTGACAGAATGGCCAAGGCCCGGAAGGTCACCACCCTGCAAGGTACAGCCGGTTTTGTGAGCGATACCGAATTGCAGGTCAAAACCGCCGATGGCGGCGTAAATGTCACCTTCGATGATCTGATCGTTGCCGCCGGTTCACGCCCGGCCATGATTCCCGGACTACCGGAGAAAAATCCGAATGTGATCACCAGCACCGGCGCCCTGGAACCGGACCACATTCCCGGTAAATTGCTGGTCGTCGGAGGCGGTTACATCGGACTGGAAATGGGCACGGTTTACGCTGCTCTGGGATCGGACGTAAGTGTCGTGGAATTCATGGATTCGCTGTTGCCCGGCGCCGATCCGGATCTGGTTCGTCCGCTGTATCGTAAGCTGAAAAAAGAATTCAGCGAAATCATGTTGAGCACCAAAGTGGTGGAAGTCAAGCCGAAAAAGGACGGTTCGTTAGAGGTGACCTTTGAAGGAAAAGCGGGAAAGACAACCAACACGTATGACAAAGTGCTTGTGTCCGTAGGCCGCCGGCCAAATTCGGATAAGATCGGCCTGGACAAAACGACCATCAAATTGACGGAACGGGGTCATATTGAAGTGGATAATCGCCAGCGAACCAATGTACCGCACATTTATGCGATCGGCGACATTGCCGGAGATCCCATGCTGGCCCACAAAGCCACCCACGAAGGGAAAGTGGCGGCGGAGGTGATTGCAGGACTCCCGGCTGCTTTCGATGCCAAAGCCATCCCGGCGGTAATCTTTACCGATCCGGAGATTGCCTGGACCGGACTCACGGAAACGCAGGCCAAAGCGGAAGGCATTGCTTATAAAAAAAGTGAATTCCCCTGGGGCGCCAGCGGACGTTCACTGGCGCTTGGACGGAACGAAGGAAAGACAAAACTCTTATTCGATCCGGAAACAAAACGGCTATTAGGCGCTGCCATGGTGGGGCCGAACGCAGGTGAATTGGCGGCAGAAGCAACCCTGGCGATTGAAATGGGTGCCGATGCGGAAGATATTGGGCTTACGATTCATGCGCATCCAACCCTCTCCGAAACTGTTTCCAATGCCGCCGAAGTATTGGAAGGAACGGTGACGGATATTTATGTGCCGAAGAGAAAATAGTACATTATAGCATTTATAAATTATTAAAATAATTGTGCAAAATATTGCATAATTGGCAATTGTTTAGTAAAATTTAGCACATAATAACAAATAATGTGCAACATAATGCATAAAACATTTGGAACTATCATTCGTGATCGGCGGAAACTTTTAGGTTTATCGCAGCAGGATTTGGCCGAAATGGCCGGGATTGGGTTGCGAACTTTGATCAATATTGAACGGGATCAAGGAAATCCTTCCCTGAATATTCTGAATAATATTGCCAGTATTTTAGGATTGGAACTGTCATTACAGATTCGAACAATGGAATCCTGAAATGAAAGCATCTATTTACAGGAACGAACATTTAGCCGGTGAATTGGAAAAAACCACGGATGGAGGCTATCGGTTTCAATATGACACAAAGTATGTCACAGATCCTAAACAACCGCCAATCAGCCTGACGTTGCCCAAGCGGGAAGAACCGTACTTATCGGATACCCTGTTCCCCTTTTTCTTTAACCTGTTATCTGAAGGTGTTAACAGGCAATTGCAATCCCGCTTTCTCAAAATTGATGAAAGCGATTTCTTTACATTGTTAATTAATACATGCCAGGTCGATACAATCGGCGCCATCCGGGTTATTCCGGAGAATGAACAGTAGCATGACGGTTCCTGTTTTAAGCGTCTGTCCCGGAACTTTGGCAGAGGGATTCAATACTTACAGTCCTGCCTGTCTGCGCCGAATGTTCGATGGAAAAAAAGTGAATCATGTACTTCCATATGTTTATAAAAGTGAACGGGACAAAGAACAATTTCTGGAAAATCGAAAAAGACTTTCTATTTCAGGCGTTCAGGAAAAACTATCTTTGACCCTGGAGAAGAATCAACTTCGATTAACGGAAAAAGGAGAACAGGGACAATATATCCTGAAGCCGATTCCCGTCAACCTTAAGAATGTGGATCAGGTTCCGGCAAATGAACATCTCACCATGCAGATTGCCAAGCAAGTGTACCGGATTCCAATCGCTGAAAATGCCATGATTTTCTTCGAGGACGGTCTTCCTGCTTATTTGACTCGCCGCTTCGATATCCGTACTGATGGAATGAAGCGCGGCCAGGAAGATTTTGCATCGCTAGCGGGAAAGACGTCGGAAAATTCCGGTAAGAACTTCAAATATTCCGGCAGCTACGAAGATTGTGCCCGTTTGATAAAAAAGTTTGTCCCGGCATATCCGGTGGAAATGGAGAAGTTTTTTTCCTTAGTAGTGTTCAATTATCTCTTTTCAAACGGGGATGCGCATCTGAAGAATTTCTCCCTCTCAGAAACAATTGATGGTGACTATGTTCTAAGCCCTGCTTATGACTTGATCTGCACAGCGATACATTTCAACGATAGTTTCTTTGCCTTAAATGACGGGTTGTTTTCCAGAAACTATATTACGCCGGATTTTGAGAAATACGGATTTTACTCTTACAAAGATTTTAGGGAATTTGGTATTCGAATAGGATTGGCTGAAAAACGGTTGCTTAAAATTCTTCAGAATTTCAGTGAGGATCACCAGTTAACCAATTCACTGATCAATCGGTCATTTTTGGATCTTAAATCAAAACAAAATTATAAAATTCGTTACCAGGATCGGTTAAGAGCTTTAAACACCGGTGCTCCAAATTAGGAAATCCAAAAAATTATGGACGAAACCACCTCCGAATTGCGGATATAAGCCCTAACTTGGAATAGCCTGTTTTATGATTCAATGAACAAAACAACATTCAAACATGTTTTCGGTATAGGTCCGGTAGGTCTGCTTGCCACCCTTCCAATCTGGGGATTCGTTCTTATAATCGAAAAGGCGCTTTCGCTTCCCAAGATGGTGATACACCCCATTTTACGTTTGGGATTAATCGTTATGTTTTTAACAGATTCTGTCTATTTGATCGCTGGGGGATTGTATGCTTTCTTTAAGAACGGAGCCGGGAAAAAACTGGTCGAAACCGGACCGTATCAATATGTCCGCCATCCCATGTACAGCGCTATAGTTTATTCCATTTCGGGGGGACTGGCAGTTGGTTTACTTTCCTGGGGGCTGTTGTTTGCGGTGCTCCCTATTTCCCTGCTTTGGTCCTGGCTGATTAGTTACGAAGAAATCAATCTGGAAGAACAATTCGGTCAGAAATACAGAAAGTACCGGGAAAAGACCGGAGTTTTCTTCCCGAATTTTAAGGCGCTCTCCAGAGATTTCGAAAAGTCCCGTTAGTTAAATCAAGTTTTCAAACTGGAGCTGTCAAAAGCGCCGGGTAATAAAGCCCCGCTTGAAGTTTCACTGATTTTTCCCCCTGCATCGACAATATAAATCGGAATATCCCCGCATAATTCCCAGATCACCTGACGGCAGGCCCCGCAGGGTGATCCGCCATCTTTCGTGGAAACGGCTAACGCGTTAAATTCACTTTTACCTTCTGCTACGGCCCGGAATAAGGCCACTCGCTCTGCACAGATCGTGAGTCCATACGACGCATTTTCCACGTTGCATCCGCCAATGATCCGGCCATCTTGAGTCAGAACAGCAGCGCCAACATGATAGTGTGAATAAGGTGCACGCGCCCGTTGACGCATTTCCATCGCTTCTTTAAGAAGCGGATGATCTAAATCCATCGTAACCTCCGATTTCTCCGAAATACACGTTCAATTCCCACACCGGCCAAAAATCCGCCAATATGTGCAAACCAGGCCACACCTCCGGTGGTGCCCAATCCCAGGGATCCCAACCCATTGGTAAGCTGCTCAAGGAACCAGATTCCAATTACAATGTACGCCGGGACCATGATAGTTGTGAAAAAGATGAACAGAAAGATGAACACGTGTACGTTTGCTTTCGGGAACCGAACCATGTATGCACCCAGTACACCGGCAATGGCTCCGCTGGCGCCGACCATGGGATACACGGATCCAGGTTCTATACTAATTTGAGCTAAACCCGCCGCAAGCCCGGCCAAAAGATAAAAGACAGCATATTTAACATGTCCCAGAGAACCTTCTACATTGTCGCCGAAGAGCCATAAAAACCACATATTCCCGATAATGTGCATCCAACCGCCATGCATAAACATGGAAGTAAAAATGGTGATTATCGGTGAGTGAGGCGCGGCATTGAGGTGGACATATTGTGAATACATCTGGCTCAAGTGGTTGGAATGAAAGGCCACAATGTCAGCGGCTGAAACGCGCCCCATCATTCCCGGGATTAATCCATAACTCAGGGTGAATTCATACTGGCCAAGGTTGGTCAGGGAAATTTGAAATAAAAACACAAGTGCATTGAGAGCAATGATGCCATAGGTGACATAAGGCACTAATATTTTTGGATTATCGTCACGATACGGGAAAAACATTTATTCCACAGTGAAGTGTATTGATTTCTGCGCCTGATTGCCGGTCTGATCCATAAGCGACCATTCGACAGTGTGTTCGCCGGGATTCAGCGGTTCGTCCAACTCGGCGGTGAATTCTTTTTTCACCGGCTGATAATCGCCCAATAATCGTTTACCGTCCAAGGTAAGAACAATTCCGGTTTCATCCGCCTTTATGCCGGAGAGATCGTCGTTAATTACCGCCCGGATATGATCCACATCCTGCCATTTGTAACGGCCGCTTTCTTCGGGAAAACGTCGTTCCACCCAGGGGGCGATAGTGTCCCTCAATACCGCCACGGCTTCGAATGATTTCAATTCACCGACAAGAATTGACCTACCCGGTTTACGCCGGGTTGGCGTGTAGGTCCATTTTTCTTCTTTTGAGTCGAAGTAAAAGAGGCCCATATCCGTTTCATCTTTCGCAATTTCCGGAAATGTTATTCCGACAGAAATTGCTTGTTTCAGAGGTACATCAAAGGGCTGGAGCTGGTACACCGGCGTAACCAATATCCCGGTTTTACTGGGAACCGGATCACCTACTTTTTCAATCCAGGCGGCAGTTTGATAATACAAAGCACCCGGCTGTAGCAACATGGAGCAGCCGCGGTCCGGCGCATACACTTCGGTACGCCGAACCGGTGAACAAAAGCCGGGTAACATGGAAAAACGCGTGTCCAATTCCTGCTTACCGGTGAGCTTGACTTCAACCGTCTGAACATGATCCAAGAGTTCAGGTTCAATGCGCTGGCTGATATACACGGTTGGCTGAATTCGTTTCATGGGCATCAACCGAACTTTCGAATCGGTATAAATGTACACGACGGGTTCGGGTTTGACGATGCGATCAATGCTGATTTGCATGAACAAACCATCTTCAACCGGGTCTGTTTTCAAATCAACACGACTGTCCAGGACGCTTTGAACCAGTTTCTCGGGAATCCAGTGGGCCGGATCGGTAAAAAACCCGTTCTTAAGTTGTGCGATAAATTGAAGCGCATTGCGTGCGCATCGGGACGCCGGAACAGCCACATCCCACCGCCCGCTGTCTTGGGGTGTGACTTTGATATCTTCTTTCAGATCGGCAAATCCATGACCCGTGAAACTATAGCAGGTCAATTTGTGCAAGGGTAAAGTGGTGTCCGCCGAAACGGAAAAGTGATAGAAATCTTTTCCCGTCGTTTTCAACGCAACGGTCAGCTTTCGCGGCGCCGCAACGCGAAGTACCACCCGCGCAGCAGCACGATTCCCCTGCGCATCGTAGGCGTCGATTTCGGCGGTGTGGAGTCCGGGAGAGAGGTCCAAAAATCCGTCGCCGATGGCCGGAATTGCGTGGGCGGGTTTGACAAAAAGCCGGTGGAAAGAGCCCAAATTCAATCGATACAGGCGGTAATCCCGATCCAGATTGACCCGTCGGAGACGGCTGAAATTCAATTGCTCCATCTTCTTCCGGAATTGGAATTTGTCGTCGATCTTTAAATCAATGGCGTACACCGAATAATTAAAATCACTGCCCTCAATCTTATCCAGCGCTTCTACGGCCAAACCGAACTTTCCGAATACATTTATCGTATCCGGCGGAAGGTAAATACCGGTTCGATCAAAGTACAGAGGGAAGGTTTGAGGCAACACGCCTGCGTTTACAACAGCTCCCGAATCCAGAGGAATCACAGCCAACTGACTAAACCGGGGTGCCAGTTGATCGGGAATTGAAAACCCGTTCATTAACGGATTCAGGGGATTCTCACGTGAATTCCGGAACTCAAAATGTAAATGCCGTCCGTAAGAAAATCCCCGATCGCCAACCAACCCCAACACATCTCCGCGTAATATCGGAAACTCTTTGGGACCAAAGTGAATATCCACCATGTATGACTTGGATTTCTCCTGCTGAATTTTCAGCACGCTTTCCAATTTGGGACTATAAGATTGCAAGTGACCGTACACAGCCACATGTCCATCGGTGGTGGTCAGATAGAGCGCTTTTCCATAGCCTTCAAAATTGGTGGCGATCCGGCTGATATAACCGTCTGCGATTGCAAAAATGGTGGCATTAGGCTTGTTCACCGCCCGGATGTCCAGCCCGGTGTGGTAATGATCGGAGCGATATTCTCCGAAAGAAGAGGATAATTCTTTACTGGCGTTTGTTGGCCAGAGGTAGGTCTCCTGGGCTAAGAGGAGTGACGCGGGAAACAAGAGCCCGAAAACGATGTTTCGGATTGGAGAGCCATGAAATCGAAAGGACATGGGTGAAATTATAGACGTCTTTGCGCTGCTTTCAAATGGTCATTAATAAAAAAGCCGATCCAAAAGGACCGGCTTTCAGGTTGAGTTCGTTAGCCAATTTTACTGGTTTTGCATAGAATCCAGTTGTTTTTTGAGCGATTCGATTTCTTTTTTCATGGAATCCATTTGTTGCTGCAATGCATCCGGATCATTATCGTCATTGAACAACATGTATTGATGACTCATCCCAGGTATCATGGGCATATTCTTCATATTCGGCAGATTTGGAAAGCTGCCGCCAAACCACCCAAACTGGGTTGCATCCGGTTCTTTGAGCGCTGCAGTTGTGGTTCGCTCCCGACCGGAACGCAGGTACGTGATCTCAACTTTCGTACCCGGATCCATTTTGCCAATCACATCTTTTAGCTCTTCCGGATCGCTGATACGAGTGTCATTCACCTGGAGGATAATATCTCCGGCCTTAAGCTTGGCCTTATCCGCCGGACTGTCATCAACCACTTCGGAGACCAATGCGCCGCCATCCCCTTTCATCTTGAAATAGGAACGCAGCTGATCCGTTAAATCCTGGAGCTGAACGCCCAGGAAAGCTTTTGGGTGAAATTTTGAGGAAAAATTGAAAGGAAAATTCCCGGCGTAATTGTCGGAATCCGGCTGAAAGTCTTCCGGATCAAGATCTTTGGTATCGACCCCCATGTCTGCCAGTTTTTTCTGAATTTCATCATCTTTAAGTTGATCAATGGGAAATTCAAATTTTTCAGTGTCCCCATCTTTGGTGACTTCCACCTGTGCATTCCCATCTTCCACTTTGATGGTCACTTCTTTTTTATTTTCCTGACCATTCTGGTCGGAAACCTGAATTTGTTTCACCAATTTTTGCTGTCCCATGACCAGGGAAGCGCCAACCAGTAACCATAGCCATTTCTTCATCAGAAACCTCCAATGATATTTTGATTCAACATACGATTTCGTTGACGTCAGGTTCCACGTGACCGAATTCACAGTCACAAAAGTTTCGTTTGTCAGTGCTTTATTCTATCCTAAATTC
>CAZJWP010000039.1:14765-18144 GCA_964549745.1 uncultured bacterium
CGAATTCACAGTCACAAAAGTTTCGTTTGTCAGTGCTTTATTCTATCCTAAATTCTAAGGATTATTTCGTCTCGTAGGATGAGAGAGTCTTGCAGACTTAGGTAACAACAAGGAGTAAAAAGAAATGAAGCTAAGAATTCTAATAATGGGGACACTTCTGATCAGTTTTGGAATGAGCCAAACGCTAGAAGAAACCCTGCAACAAATGGCTGAAGACAATGCCAAAGGTTATCTTGGGCCTGCTGTAACCGCTTTCGGTATGGGGGTAAACAGCGGAACTTTCCATACAGCAAAACCGCACAAAATGTTAGGTTTTGATGTTACACTGAATGTGGCGGCAACATCAATCGGGGACGCAGGGCTTACCTACGACTTTGTCCTTCCAAATGCCGACATAGATGTTCCATTAACACTGGGAGCGTATGGCTCATTTACAGTATCCATTAACCCCGATCAGGTGTATTCAACGGACAGGACAGCGCCAACGCTGTTTGGTTCAAAAGATGCCAATACCATCAGCGTGGATGCAACGGCTGCCACCGATGTCATTGCAAATCAATTGGCAGCTGATCCCGGTCTGCCCCTGACCGCTGACCAAATAAAAACGCAATTTGGCTCAGATATATCAACAGCTATTGCAGGAAACATCCCCTCAATAACAACCCCCGCCGGATTTGATTTTCCCGCTTTCCCAATGGTGATGCCCCAGGTTTCTTTGGGTTTGCCAATGAGTATTGAATTAACCCTGAGAGGATTCCCGGAAGCTGATTTGGGAGATATGGGGAAACTGTCATTCGTTGGATTTGGTGGGAAAATTGGTATCAATCAGTTTATTCCAATTCCGAATATCGCCCTCCCACAAGTGTCCGTTGGTTATTATTTGACCTCTTTGAAAATTGGCGATGTGTTAGATGCAAGTAATAGCATATTAACCTTGCAAGCCAGCAAGAGCATTCCTTTCCTTACCGTTTATGGCGGCTTCGGATTGGAAAGCAGTTCCATGGATGTGAGCTACACTTACGTTGACCAGGTTACGAATACTGAATTGCCTATTAAATTCAGTTTGGACGGACAAAATTCCTTCCGGACTATTGTGGGTGCACGGTTGAAGTTGGCAATCATCAGTATTAATGCGGATTACAATGTTGGTGAATTCAACACATTGAATTTGGGTGTGGGACTTACCCTTCGATAAATCTCAATGGAAAAACAATAGAAAGGGCTGCACTTGCAGCCCTTTTTTTATTATCGTAAATATCCGGCTAAAACGATGGTTTGCAAATTGTCCCACGTTTTGGACGATTGTGTATCTTCCGCTTTGGCTTTTACCAGGTACAGCCCGATCCGGGCGGGACTTTTGTTTTTGCGATTTCCGTCCCAGGTCAAAACACCGTCAGAACTCACCATTAACTTCACGGCCGGAGCGGCGATAAGCCTTCCTGCAGCGTCGTACACTTCTATAGTCAGCGCCGATTGCTGAAAAGCCAGATGATAATGAATATACAGTAAATCATCTTGACCGTCGCCATCCGGTGAAAAAGGATCGGGGTCGTAAACAATACCGGATTTTTCCGCAAGGCTGTCCACTTCGATGCTGTTTGGCAATCCCGGCGTCATTCCTTCCTCCGCAATGGAAAGTCCCCAGCTTCGCGGATCGGCGGCAGGGTAATCGGGTCGGAATTTCTCCGTAGAGCGGCCATTCATTAGAGGCCAGTTGTCTTCATTGTAAGTGATGGAATCGATGGATTTCCCGGTGGGGTCGCGCAGAATAATGGATTCACCGGAATTATTCAAAGAAGGCCAACCGTCAACAACAAGAAGGTTTTCAACACCCCGATCCGCCAACGAAGAATCCTGAGCCAGAACAACATAATCACCGGCATTGCCGCCAAAGTCCGTGATATTTCCCAGATGGGTTCCGTCGCTGATTGTCCACTCCCCTGTTACAATATTGTTATTGAGAATACATTCCACGAACTCACCCATGCTGGAATCGGGAATTGCGAGAAATTCATTGAGGGTGACGCAACCAACCGGATAACGCACCCAGACCGTGTTGATTAAGCCATTGTCCCAGGCTGATTCCTCACCGCTAACATTGAAATAGAAAGAAAGCTGATTTGGACCGGACTCCGGAAGCGAAATGGAAAGCGCGATATTTGCTGTGTCCAACCGCTCCAGCGATGGCACAGGTTCTTCATCCAACTCTTCGTCGTTGCATTCGACAGATACGGAACCACTGACAGCATCAATGCCATGATTCACAACCCGTACCGTACAAACCATTGTTTCATGCGGTTCCGGGAATTCCGGATTCATCCGGAGTTCGGGAAGGATCGTACCGTCCCGATGCGCCAGCAGTACAGAGTTGGGTTGTCCCGGTGTTTCGCCTTCCGGAGCGATGCAGGTTTTCCAGGAAGCTGGATCATCCGATGGAAAGACGGGTGAAATCTTCTCCACCGATCGTTCCGATTCCAGCGGCCATTCGGTTGTATAAACCACTGAATCAATGACGGAACCAGTCTGGTCGAAAAGATAAATCGCATCCCCGGAATTGTTGAGCGATGGAAAGGCCGAATTCAAGATTATGACTTCAGTTCCGTTTGGAATACGGCCAAGGATTATGGAATCGGAAGCAATAACCGGAAGGTCATTTTTTGTGACATGGATTGCGCTCAGCGCCGCCGGTTCTTTCCGGTTATCAGCGAGAGACCACCCGGTGAGGTCCAAATTCCGTGAAGGGGCTACTTCCACAAATTCGGTCTGGTCGTTGTTGGGAATTGGGAAAAACTCATTTATTCGAAGGGCCGCAAACGGGTAACGAATTTTCAGCGTATCGGACATTTGATTGTTGTCCGGGTTCTGATCTCCGTCGATTAGAAGCAGAGCTTCTAAATCGTGATTACCTGGTGGAAACACGCCAATATCTGTGGTGAGACTCAGGCTGTCGCCTGCTCCCAGAGTTGGAATGATTCCGTTGCCAACGGTTTGATCGCCTTCCTGCACCTGCCAATTTCCGGTGATCGTTGTCAGACCCGGGTTTGTCACCTCAATCCGGACCGTTATTGACGTTAGAGAATCGGGTGGATTCTTGTCCATAACGAATTGCATTCCAATGAGCGCGCCATCCGTGTTTTCCGGGTGGACTGAATTCTTTTGTCCCGGAGTCCAGCCGGTGGAATCGACGCACACTGCCCAGTTACTGGAATCGGCGGATGGCAATTCTTCCAGCCGCTTTTCCATGGATTGTCCCGATTCAAGTCCCCATGCCGCTGAATAGGCGAGGCTGTCAATCAGGGTTCCGAACGGATCCAGCAGACGAATGGCATCGCCGGAATTATTTAATGATGACCAGCTATCAGGCATAAGAAAAACGGCT
>CAZJWP010000040.1:0-18044 GCA_964549745.1 uncultured bacterium
TGGTTTTCTCTATATCGGGATAAAGTGTTGTTTTCAGTTTGTGGGCAATTCAAGTTTTTTTAATTTCTGTAAATCCGTTTTCAGTTTTGCATTCACCAAAGAATACGCATCCTGCATAGCCATCCAACTTTCCGGACTACGTCCAAAAACCCGGGAAAGTCTAATGGCCATTTCCGGAGTTACAGCACTAGATCCATTCAATAAACGAGTCAATGTTGATGGAGCGACATCTAGATATTTTGCAACCATTCGAACTGTTAATCCATACGGCTCCATGTAAACATATCTGATAAACTCTCCGGGGTGGGGAGGGTCAAACATTCTCATCAGTGGTAATCCTCATAATTCACATCCTGTGCGTTCCCATTATCAAATCTGAATGTCATTCTCCAGTTTCCGCTAACAGAAATGGACCATTCCCCCTTCCGTTTCCCCGATAGAGGATGCAGATTAAAACCCGGGATATTCATATCATCTATGATTATTGCTGTATTTAAGGCTGCTAACGTTAATCTTAAGCGTTTTGCATGATTAACCTGGATCCCGGCTTTTGAACCCGTTTCAAAAAATTTTTGTAAACCTTTATGTTTAAAAGTCAGGATCACAGAAAAAGATAAAGATGTTGCGCGTTGCGCAACAAGCATTTTTTTTACATAATATCAGTTTATGATGGAAGAAAGATTAAGGCAGAATTACACATCAAATTGAGAAGGTGGAGTACTTTAATCTTATAATTAGAAGTATTACAAATTCATTATTTCTCTTACTATAATTTTCCAACACTTCCTGGATAACCTCAATTTTATCTTTTTAGTTTTTAAGTTCTATATATTATGAGTGAATATTTTAGATATAGTTAATACAGATTAAGTAGATTAAATAATTACGTCTTACGCATGACTCACCAATTCTGTTTGATCGATTTTCCAGAGTGGAATTGTACCACGAACAAATTCCTCCGCAATTTTCAGATCGGCTTTCCCCTCTTCGAACCGGGGAACACGTTTGGCAAATTTGATATAATCCGCACGTTCCAACATGGTGAGCACTGGAGCCAAAAGATCAGGTGATATCGGTAAATCGCCACTGATCTCCCTGATCTCTCCGGCAGTCATTTCCAGCGTTTTAAAATAGAAGCTGTGTTCAAGGTATTCGCGAAGCAAATACGACAATTTCACATAGAATGTCGAGATATCTGTTTCCAGCAGTCCCTCCACTTCCAGCAATCTCTGAAAAGCAACCTTATCAGCCGGTAATGTGTATTCTTGTTTTTGAATATTGAAATCCTTTTTAATCACTCGTTTCCGCCACGTATATATCGCTGCAATCAAGAGAATAAGTATGATTGACCAGAGAATAATTTCCCGGAAGGGTATGCGCGTCCTGAGTGGAACAGGTGCCTTAATTGGTTGCAGATCCTTGTCCTGTACAGGATTTAGTACAGAAGAAATGGTGACGGCCATGGACTGACTATTCATTGTCAAAGCCACTGAAGAATCAGGGTTGACCAGTTTCACAGATATTGTTGGGAGCTGAATTTCTCCCGTATCCCAAACGGCAATCCCGTAATGGATTGTCAACGAATCGCCTTCCTGTAAGGATGGTTTGAAATAGGCGAGTGTCAAACTATCCGGGACAGCAGGTGGCTGAACCTGAAGCAACCGCTGATTTAGATGGTGTGCGGTAACAGTTAGGTTAAAGACATCACCGATGGTTCCGGCGGTTGTATCGACTTTGGTATCTAAATAGAAAGAGCCATTGTCCGTATGCGTCTTATGACATGCTGAAAGTGCTATTAAAATGAAAACAGCGGATATGAGTCCACGGGATTTCACGTCAGTGCCGTTTTTCCCGTGTTTTGAAAAAACTCATAAGCGGTTCAATATAATCCGATGCGGTCGAAACATTGATAACATCAAATTGGCTGTGTTTGGATTCGTTCAGAAATTCAGTTTCCATTTCCTGGTAATGTTGTTCATAGGTTTCTGCTTCCTGCGAACTGGCTGTGTCGATCCAGAATGCCTCTCCGGTTTCAGGATCATGGACACGGATCAGACCCAGATTCGGAAGTGATCGTTCTGCCGGATCGTGAATCCGAATACCAATCAGATCATGTTTCCGGTTCACCATTCGAAGTGAAGTCCAGTAATTTTCGTCGATGAAGTCAGAAAGGAGAAACACCACGCTGCGTCTTTTAGCCACTTTCATCAGGAATTGGAGAGCCGCCTCGATTGAAGTCCCGGCTCGTTGCCCGCGAAACGCTAAGATTTCCCGGACGGTCCGAAGTACATGGGAACGACCCTTCTTGGGTGCGATGTATTTCTCCACTTCATCGCTGAACAGGATCACGCCTACCTTATCATTGTTTTTAATCGCTGAGAATCCCAGCACTGCTGCAATCTCCGCTCCGAGTTCGGATTTAAATTTCACCTCTGATCCGAATCGTCCGGAGCGACTCACATCCACAAGCAGGAAAACGGTCAACTCACGTTCTTCCTCGAAAATTTTGACAAATGGGGATCCATGGCGCGCAGTGACATTCCAATCAATCAGACGAATATCATCACCCGGCTGATATTCCCGGACTTCGGAGAAGGTCATACCCCGGCCTTTGAAAACGGAGTGGTATTCGCCGCCAAAGAGATCTTTGACAAGACCTTTGGTTCTGATTTCAATCCGGCGGACTTTTTTTAAAATATCCCGGGAAATCATACGAAATTGGGATTAGGGAACAGGAATAGTATCAAATAAACGCTGAATCAGATCTTCCGTACTCAGCTCCTCGGCTTCAGCCTCATAGGACAGTATGATTCGGTGTCTCAGTACATCTGCGCCGATATAACGCACATCTTCCGGTGTGATAAATCCACGGTGTTCCAGAAACGCCCTGGCCTTTGCTGCCAGGATCAAATTGATGGAAGCTCGCGGTGAGGCGCCGAAATCAATGAGGGATTTTAGGTCTCCCACATTGAACTTTTCCGGTTCGCGGGTTGCAAAGACCAATGCGAGAACATAGTCTTCAACTTTTTCATCTACGTAGATGTTATTGATCGTATTTTGAGCATCCAGGATATTTTGAGGATCAATGACCGGTTTGGAAACAGCGGTTTCGCTGGTAATTGCAGACCGGCGAAGAATTTGTTTTTCCTCTTCGATACTGGGGTAATCCACTTTCACCTTGAACATAAAGCGGTCTACCTGTGCTTCCGGTAGCGGATAAGTCCCTTCCTGCTCTATTGGATTTTGGGTTGCTAACACCAGAAACGGTGGTTCAAGCGGGTAGGTGGTTTCACCAATCGTCACTTGTCGTTCCTGCATGGCTTCCAGTAAAGCGCTTTGCACTTTGGACGGTGCCCGGTTGATTTCATCGGCCAGAATCAGGTTGGTAAAGATCGGACCTTTTCTTGTCTCAAATTTGCCCGTTTTCTGATTAAAGATCAGAGTACCCAGTAAATCGGCCGGCAGCATATCCGGCGTAAACTGAATCCGTTGAAAATGGGTTTGAATCAATTGCGCCAGTGTTTTAACAGTAAGCGTCTTTGCCAGACCGGGGACACCTTCCAAAAGAATGTGACCATTGGCCAGCATGGAAATGAGAATCTTGTTGATCAGTTCTTCCTGTCCTACAATGACAGAACCCAGGGACTGTTTTAGTGGATCGATGAACGCCGATTCCCTGGTAATGCGTTCATTAATCTCAGTCAGACTGAAATTGGTCATAGTTTACGATGCGATGTTTTTGAGTTGCGGTATTTCGTTAATGTCTTTCCCTAAATTTTCCAGTTCAAACTTCACCGATGGTGTCAGTTGATCGTCAGGATATTTCTTCAGGAATTTTTGGTATTCGATCTTCGCCTGATCCATATCGTTTAGTACGTTGGCATAAATATAGCCGATCATGAATTGAGCATGAGACTCTTGTTTGGATCCCGGGAAATTAGTCAGGATACTCCGGTAGGCGTTGATCGCAGACGTAAAATCGCGGAGATCCGTCATGTAGATATCACCCAACATATATTGAGCTTCCGATGCCCTTGGATGTTGTGGATAGCGATGGATTAAAAACTTTAATAGAGTAATAGCATCCTGGTATTGTTTCCCGGTGCGAATCGTCTTAGCACGGTTAAAAATCCATTCCGGGAAATCCCGAATATCACGTTGTGCCTGTGCCGCAGAACTGGATTGCGGATATTTATCAATCACTTTTTTTAATGCCTCCAGACCCTTATCCATATCATTCCGTCGGTCAAGGTACAGTCGGGCAATTCGATATTGGCTTACAGAGGCCAGACTGTCCTCTGAATAGTCAGATGCGATTTTTTGATAATTTTGTATCGCAAGGTTAATGGAGTCTTTGGATACCCATTCACCAGCGGTAGAATACAGTTGCTTCGGCGATTTGCCGCATCCTATGATCCCAAATATAATCGCCGTAATCGCAATAAGTTTGATTTTCATTTTATCCTCTTATTCCCCGTTAAACAATTGAAGTTAAGTAAGCCGTTCCGGCTTCTTTCAATTGGGAATTTCTCCTTATACGCATTCTGACTTTGAAGTTCCATTAGAATATGTATTGAACACCCAATTGAATCATGTAAGCTCGATAATGATCAGCTGGAATAGCGACATCCAAACGGAACGGCCCTAAAGGTGAATTTAAGGTAAGGCCGCCTCCCCAGTCCCATTCTAACTGATTTAAACTTAATCCTTTTGCACTGTTAGCCAAATAGCCGCCATCCGCAAATATCTCTCCGCCAAAGATCCAATATACCGGAAAGCGAATTTCCCAATTCGTAAGAAGTCGAAATTCGGTGCCAACGGATTTGTGATTTTCATCCATTTTGAATTCCAACAGATTCCATGCCCGCATACTGTTGGCGCCGCCTAAATAGAATTTATCTTTCCTGTCATCATTGTAGAAGGCTTTCCACCCATAAATTTTACCGATTTTTAACCGTCCGGCGAATACGATCTTATCAACCAGTAAAAGGTAACTGTTGGCGCCAAAATCTAGTTTGAGAAAATCCTGATTTCCGCCCAAGGGTCCTCCGGTACCCGAAATTTCCGATGTCAGCGAGTACCCTTTTGTCGGGTAGATCGGGTTGTCACTTCGATCCCATTTTATATTGAAATGGGCGGTTCTTTGTTCAATATCTGTTTCGGTCGTATCAGTTTCATTCGGAATTATAAATTTTTCCCAGCGAATTCCGTAATCGATATAACTTTTTTGCGCATACCTCCGAACAGAGGATAATTGAAGACCATATTTAAGAATCAGGGGATTGTTAGCCTGTTTGAAATCCTGATATGACTCATAATAGGCATTTAGTTTGGACGGGATTCGATGCGAAAATATCCACTGATTTGTTAAAGTTGTTTCCAAACGAATCTTCGGTTGTAAACGAATATCCGAAATTAACGCATAACCGGTTAACTTCGCAGAAAAGTTGCTGGTGCTTTCAGCCAGAGATCGATTTTTCCATTCCACTTCCAAACCTGCACCGGGTAACGGTTCCGAACCATCATAATAGGGTACCGGATAGTAACCACCTTCAGAGATCCACTCCCGCTGTTTAAAACGTCTAAGTTCAACCAAGATATTGACCAGCGAGTCGCTTTTTGTTACAACGATGGGAGATAAGGTTACCATCGAGAAAATACCCGTTTCCAGGATGCGCTTCCGTGATTTATCAATTAAACTTTTTTGATAGAGATTCCCTTCTTTAAAAAGCAATTCCCTACGAACTAAGTTGGTATCTAATTTCCCTAAACCTTCAAAAAATATATGCCGGATACCCACATCCGGTCCTTCCACAATGGACACATGAACAGCAACAGAGTCCTCGATTTGTTCGTGGACACGAACCCGGTTAAACAATTTATGGATTTGCTGGTATGCTTCCTCTACGCGGGTAATACTTTCACGTGTAATGACCGGGTTATAGGGATTTCCCACATGAAGATCCATTAATTCAACGATTCGCTTCGATGAAATTGAGGTGTTCCCTTCAACGATGACACGATTGACAAAATATTGATTTCCTTCATGGATAATAAAAGTGACTTCTGCCATATTATCAGTTATCGCAAATGAATCCCGGACTGTAGCTTCAAGATATCCTTTGGATTGATAATACGTTTTTAAAGAAATCGCGTCCAGATGCAACGTTCTGCGATCAAAGTGCTTCTTTTTAAAAACTCCGGCAACCCGGGTTCTGAGGAATGGGCGTAATTCGCCGCTCTTTATGGCTTTTGTGCCTTTGATTTCAATAGAACGTACGTAGGTTGGATTATTGGACTGAGCAAATAGGATAGAGAACAGAAAAAAGAATAAAAGTGCTGTAGACGACCAAAATTTAATAGGAATACCGCAGGCGGTATTTGGCTTGAAAATTTCCGGTTTGGTCAACATTTCCGACAACAGAAAAGTATCGATTTATTTTGTATTCGACCCCCAACTTATGGTTGGGATTATTGGTTAGTGAAAAAGATCTTTGGTATGCATAGTTCAAAGAAACTTTTTGCGAAAGATCAGCTTTGATTGTCAAATCCTCACTGCTCGATGGGTCCAATCCGGAAATACTTACATCTTTCACAATTCCTAACCGGTTCAGACCGCTGAACTCCATGAGATTCTTCTCTAATTGGCTTTCAAACCAAGCAGTTAATATAGCCTGTGCTTGTGTACCAAGGCCAGTAGAAGTCAAGTCCTCCGGCGTAAAAAGTTTCCGGTAAAGTAGTAACTGTAAAATATCACTCTGCGAAAAACCACCTGATGATGTCAGGTCAAATCGGGGATTATCAAGAGGTCCCGTTAATTGCAAATAAATGATTTGATCTTCTATGGTCTGTTGGGCCGTAAAATCTAAAATGGGATTAAATCCCTTCCCGTCGAAGGACATCGTTCCGTTCATTTTTTTAAAGATTCCACCACTATAGAAAAATCGACCATCCTTCACATAGAGTTCACCGGCATAGTTTGTTTCCTCATTTCCAAGCTGGCTCAGACTCACTTCCCCGCCCAGATTTGCGTCAATCTGTTGATTGACCAGGTTTAAAGAACCCGTAATTGGGAAGGTAATTTTATAGTAGGGAATCGTTCCCCCCTGTTTTTCCGGAATGGATCCTGCCGTTTCCGTAACAAACTCCTTTGTCAGCACGACCTGGTTTACTGGAATGGTACCGGCAATTGTAATAGTATCCCGTCCAACGACCGAAATATTTACATCGACATTCCCGCTCATATCTTCAGCCAGTGAACTGAAAAATATCTGCTTCCCTTTGGCTTTAATATTATACCGTGGATGGAAAAACTGCGTTAGATCAATCTCCCCGGTCACGTTGAGATTCGGTTTACTTTCCGAACTCTTTTGTCGCATAACCCCACTAAAATTCTGGATGTATAATAAATTATCGGCAATACTTATGTGACTGTTGATGTGCCGGATCGGATTATCAAGTAAGGGTGTATACAATCGGCCGTTCGTAATGACCATCGAACCATCGCGGATGATTTTTTCCGGTTTACCCGATAAAACCAACTCCAGATTGAAATCTCCTCGGGCCGAGTCCAAATCCGAAATATAGGCGCTCAGAAAATTCAAGTCATGCCTATGACCCTTGACGTCAATATATAGAGAATCACTTTTAATCCAATGCCCCAGTTCCTTTGATCCCACATCTAAAACAATCGGCAAGAACCCGTTCCCCTCAAGTATTTGATCCTTTTTCACCGATGTGTAATGGGTCATTGTCCAACGATGATTTCGATAAAAACCATCCCCAGTCACCTGGCCCAGGTTCAGCTTGTCAAAGGTACTATTCTCAATGGCCAGGTCATACTTGAAATTGGTTTCAACCGGTGAACCGCCCAGGTCAAAGTCTCCGCTGACAATCCCACTGATATCGAAAAAGTTGGGGATAAATTGGGTAAGTGATTCCAATCGAAACTGTTTAAAGTGCATTGCCAAATCAATAGGAACCGGCCGGGTTGAATCCGATTTCAGCGGTACTATTCCGGAAACCTGTAGCCGGGTTCGTTCATCGCGGGTCATGGCAATCTCATCAAGATGTAAGATGTTTCTTTCCAACAGTCCCGACATCACCAAATCATCAAATTTTTCTCCGGCAATCGACCCGTTTTTTAAGGACACGTCAATGGAAACCTTTGGATCGTTATACCTTGTGTCAATTCCCATTTCACCAAACATAATGCCCGTAAATTTCAATCGTTTATCGGGAATAAACTTGGAAACAAGTTCAGAAGAAATATTGGTGATCTTGAGTTGCAGATCCAGATATTTTTCCTTTTTAATCACACCGGATACAATTCCGTCATCAACATGCAATTCTATGGGTTTGGTACGAATCCCTTCGGAAGTAATGGAAAATTTAATTGGTTTGGGACTGATCAGTAAATGTCCTTCATAAGCCGCTTGTAGACGATCGAAGGTGAATTCGCCATTGCGGTCAGCACTTCCTGATATCTGGATATAATCCTGATCCCGTGACACATGAATATTCTCAAATGTAATCGTATTCCCATTGAGTTGAAAATCACCGGTGGCATGGTCAGCAGACTGTGTTCTCCATTTCAGATCGTTCGCCGTAAAATGTGCTGATCCTGCTGAACGGATTGAATCCAGACTTACATGCCCGACCCACTCAAGGTTTGTGACCGTAAAATCTTTGAACTGTCCCTGATCAAGAGTTACATCCGCATCCGCTTCAGGGTGCTCAAGATTTCCACTGACATGTCCGGTACCAGATATATTGCCCATTGCGCCATTGGTTAAATTCCGAAATGGGCTTAAATCAAGGTTCTTAGCCTCAAAACCGGCATCAATGATTTTCGAATTCATGTTATAGGAACCTGAAATTTGGATGCGCCCGGTTGTTTGTGTTATAAATAAAGGTTCGATCATGTTAATTAAATTATTTTTATAGCTTATAGTCCCGGAAATCAATGTGGATGCATTCAACCACTCCGTTTCGTTGATATTGAATGAAGCAGTCATGGCCACGGAAGAGTCGGGCTGGACCTGACCCGATATCTGGATTGAACCTTCCAATGAATTATGGAAAGGAAAGGATGTCCAGTCCTGGATATGGAACGGTTTGAGATACACCAGTGCATTAAATTGATTGAGCGAATCCGTAGCAGCTGAAATAGCAACTCTGGAGTCACGTCGGGAGACATTTAGCGTATCGACGACCCAATACCGACTTCGATGTTCAAGGACAAGTCTTCCGTGAACAGGTTCTTTGTCGACCGGAGTAAGCTCAAACGAACCTTTTAGGAATTCTCCTTTCGATTTAAAACTGACACCACCACCCAAATACCTGAAAGTGGAGTCCGGCAATTTTAATTTTGGAAAAATTGAGTACATATCAACAGGATTAAAAGACAGTGATCCTTCGGTTGACCGGTCAGACAATTGGGATTTGATTTCTCCGGATATCGTAGCCGAGCCCCAATTGATATTCAATGGAAAACCTGTCAATTCCGTTGGTGAAAGAGTGAGTACCGTGTTGTAAAAGCTCAGAGTATCCGTTAAAACGGGTGGCCTGACATCCAATGTTTCTATCGTTAGTTTTGCTTTTTGTTTTTTGACCTTAGCCTGTCCTAAAATTGAAAATGGAATCGAAATAACTGATGTATCTGATTTGGACCTCACTTGACCTGACAACCGCAGATCTTTTATATTTATAGACATCGAAGGAATTTCCGGGCGAAAATTCTTCGCTGAATCCGGGTGGTTGGAATTCTCCGGTAATTCCAGATCAATTCCTTTTAAATCAACCAGGAAAAAATGCGGTGAACCACTTAAACAGGATAACCAATTTACCTGGATTCGTCCGTTTTCAACCTGGAGATGAGTACCATCCATTTTAATCAGATCAGCTTTGTTCAACTTTATTGTTGTTAATAAGTGACCCGATATTTTGCTTAAAGAGAGTTGCCAACCTTTTGGATTCAGTACCTTTTGATTGAGTACAGTGACCAAAGGCTGTTGCCATATAGCTGCCCTTAGGAAAAAAATTGATCCAAGTAGGAGAATGATGGCAAAAACGGTTAAGATTCTACGGAATCTTTTCATGTTGTGATTCGGTTGTTCTCGACGATACGAATATACGGGTGGACAGTTCCAAAAACAAAAAAAGGCGTCCAATTGGACGCCTTTTTTCCAAAACCGGTTGTTTAGTTTACAACTTCAAAATCCGCATCTTCAATTTCTGAATCATCCTTTCCGGATTTTTTGGATGATTCACCTGAAGGCTCTGACGGACCAGCTTTTGGACCGGCATCACCTTCGGCTTGACCGCCGGATGATTGATAAAGCTTGGACGCGATCTCATTCCATTTGGAATTCAATTGATCGACCGCGCTTTGGATATCCGCTTTATTTGACCCGGCATTGACCTTCTTCAGATTCTCGACAGCATCTTTTAAAGCTTTTGCATCATCATCTGATAGCTTATCCTTGAATTCTTCGAGATTTTTTTCAGTCTGATACACCAGACTTTCTGCGGTATTATGCAATTCTATCAGGTCGCGCTTTTCTTTGTCTTCCGCTTCATGTTTCTTTGCATCATTCACCAATTTTTCAATTTCATTTTCAGACAAGCCACTGGAAGCTTCAATGCGAATACTCTGTTCTTTACCCGAGGCTTTATCTTTAGCGCTGACATTCAGAATACCATTTGCGTCAATATCGAAGGTGACTTCGATTTGGGGAATCCCGCGAGGTGCCGGCGGAATCCCGTCAAGATGAAATCGTCCGATCGTTTTATTGTCGGCTGCCATTTGGCGTTCACCCTGCAACACATGGATTTCTACCGAAGTTTGATTATCGGCTGCCGTACTGAATACCTGCGATTTCTTGGTTGGAATTGTGGTATTCCGTTCAATTAATGTTGTGGATACACTGCCCAACGTCTCGATCCCAAGTGAAAGGGGTGTCACATCCAGCAACAATACATCTTCGACATCACCGGAGAGTACACCTCCCTGGATTGAAGCTCCAACAGCTACAACTTCATCAGGATTCACACTTTTATTGGGTTCTTTTCCGAAGATTTCCTTTACTTTTTCCTGAATGATTGGCATCCGAGTTGAACCACCAACCAGAATCACTTCATCTACTTCACTGGTTGATAATCCCGCATCTTTCAACGCTTTCTTGCACGGATTAACCGTTCGTTCTACCAGGTCTTTTACCAAATCTTCATATTTGGCCCGTGTAAGCGTCAGATTCAAATGCTTTGGACCGGAAGAATCTGCCGTAATAAACGGTAAGTTAATTTCTGTCTGCTTTGAGCTGGATACTTCCATCTTTGCATTTTCCGCCGCATCGCGAAGGCGTTGAAGCGCCATGGCATCTTTCCGCAAGTCGATCCCATCGCTCTTTTTGAATTCATCGGCAATCCAGTCGATTACCTTTTTATCAAAATCATCACCACCCAGATGTGTGTCACCATTCGTGGATTTAACTTCAAAAACGCCGTCACCCAGTTCCAAAATGGAAATATCAAAGGTTCCGCCGCCCAGATCAAAGACGGCAATTTTTTCATCTTTCTTTTTGTCCAAACCATACGCCAACGATGCAGCGGTTGGCTCATTAATGATTCGCCTTACATTGAGTCCGGCGATTTTACCCGCATCTTTTGTTGCTTGTCGCTGTGAATCGTTAAAGTAGGCCGGAACAGTAATAACGGCCTCATTCACGCTGGAGCCCAAATATTCCTCAGCCATCTGTTTCAGTTTTTGCAGAACCATGGCGCTGATCTCAGGTGGAGTGTATTGTTTATCGGCGGCCTTTACAACCACGGCGCCACTGGAATTCTTTTGCACTTTATAAGGGACTTCGTCGATTTCATTGCTAACTTCATCATACATACGCCCCATAAAACGTTTGATGGAATAAACGGTATTCTCCGGGTTAGTCACTGATTGCCGTTTAGCCGGCTGGCCAACAAGCCGTTCCGAATCTTTGGTGAATGCCACAATTGAAGGCGTAGTGCGACCGCCCTCCGGACTGGTAATCACCGTCGGTTCACCACCTTCCAGTACGGCGACACAAGAATTGGTTGTTCCCAGATCAATTCCGATTATTTTGCCCATAAAATTTTTCTCCTTTTCATTAAAGACAACGGGAAATGGACAATTATAATGCCAAGATGCTTTTTAGGACAGTGTGTCCCAGTGGCAGGAATAGTCGCCCGTAATGGCAGAGTTCAGGTCAGGAGGAGCGGGATTCCTGGTGCGATTTCACCCGGCCGGAACCCGATTTTACTTTAAAATCAAAAGCTTTCTGTTTGCTGTTAACCTGAACAATGTCACCGGATTGCAAGGTTCCGGACAGAACCATTTCCGATAGGTGATCTTCCAACGAATTCTGAATTTCACGACGGAGAAATCGTGCACCATATTCCTGGTTAAATCCATTTTCCAGCAACAGGGCCTTCGCACGCTTCGTCAATGAAAGTTTAATTCCTATTTGTTTCAAGTTATCGCGTAAATCCTGGACTTGAAGATCGATAATCTCAAACACATCATCGCGACTCAATGGATGGAATACGATTGAATCATCAACCCGGTTTAAAAATTCCGGCGGGAATATTTCTTTAGCCCGCTCCAGAATCTTGGATTGAATCGCCTCATAATTATGCTTTTCATCGGCTTCTATAAAGCCGAATTGATTTCCGCTGGCAATCTCCCGCGTTCCGGCATTGGATGTCATAATAATAATACAATTTTTGAAATCAACCTTCCGTCCCAGACCATCCGTTTGAACACCTTCGTCGAAAAGCTGGAGTAATACACTGTAAATATCCGGATGAGCCTTTTCAATTTCATCGAATAGAATGACAGAATAGGGATTCCGACGTACTTTTTCCGTCAGTTCACCACCTTCTTCATATCCAACATATCCCGGCGGCGCGCCAATCAATCGTGAAACGGAAAACCGTTCGCTATATTCCGACATGTCAATCTTGACCAATGCATCCGGTTGATCCAACAGATAGGACGCAAGTGCTTTGGCCATCTCAGTTTTCCCAACGCCTGTAGGTCCCAGGAACAGAAAAACACCGATAGGCCGTTTGGCATTTTTCAGCCCGGCCCTCGCCCGCTGAATGGATTTTGTTAACCCGGCGACTGCTTCATCCTGCCCCACAATGTATTTGTGCAAACCATTGGCCATATCCAATAACTTTTGTGATTCGCTCGCAGCGACCTTTGTCACCGGAATACCTGTCATAAGCGAAACTACATCAGCAATATGATCTTCTGTTATCTTGATCGGGTTTTTCCGCTCTTCCTTGGCCCAGATTTGCTGCATCCGGGTCAATTTCTGGAGCAACTGCTGTTCCTGATCACGGAGGGTTGCAGCCTGTTCAAACTCCTGAGCCGCCACCGCGTGATCTTTCCGGGAACGAAGGGTATCAACTTCTTCCTCTAACTTTAGAATATTATTCGGAACCTTTGTATTCAATAAATGGGCCCGGGAACCGGCTTCGTCCATGACGTCAATCGCTTTGTCCGGTAAAAATCGATCATGGATGTATCGATGGGACAACCGCACGCAGGCTTCGATTGCTTTTTTGTCAAACGTGACGTTATGATGCTCCTCGTAATTCTCTTTTAGACCCTGTAAAATCTTGATACTCTCATCAATCTTGGGTGGATTGATAATCACCTTTTGGAAACGACGTTCCAAAGCGCCGTCTTTCTCAATATTTTTCCGGTATTCGTCCATTGTGGTGGCACCAATACAATGGATATCGCCTCGGGCTAAGGCCGGTTTGAACATATTGGATGCATCCAGGCTTCCGGCAGCGCTTCCCGCACCAACCAAAGTATGTAATTCATCAATAAACAAGATCAGATCGTTGTTGACTTCCAATTCCTGCATGATGGTCTTCATCCGCTCTTCAAACTGACCGCGATATTTGGTTCCGGCTACAATTCCGGGTAAATCCAACGCCAGAATACGTTTATTCCGTAAAAGTCTGGGGACTGTATTGTCCACGATTCGTGAAGCAAGCCCTTCAATAATAGCTGTCTTTCCAACACCCGGCTCACCGATCAATACAGGGTTGTTTTTCTTACGGCGGGTCAGGATTTGAGCCACACGTTCAATCTCTTCCTCACGGCCGATCACAGGATCCAATTTACCTTCCCGGGCTAATTCGGTAATATCGCGGCTGAAATGATCCAACGCCGGTGTTGTGGATTTTTTGGCTTTTTTCGGAGAATTTTCCTGGACCTCCTGCTTTTCTTCTTCCTGTTGGATTAGTTCATGGACTGAATCGTAATCCAGAGAAAAGGAGGTCAATACGTCAAAAGCAATACCTTCGGTTTCGTGTAACAAAGCCAATAATAGATGCGTGTCATCGGCCACGGATTGATCCATCCTGGTAGCTTCATGATATGCATTCCGGAGAATCCGTTCCGCACGGCGTGTAAGCGGCAGGTGCCCCAATGTCATGGTTCCGCCAGAAGATTTAACCAGATCTTCAATCATAGATTTGACTGCATCCGGGTCCACATCGAAAACTTCCATGATTTTCATGGAAAATCCCGTACCGTCTACAACCAGTCCAAGAAGCAGGTGCTCCGAACCGACGTAACTGTGCCCCAAACGTATCGCCTCTTCTTTGGCGTGACGCATAATGGCCTGGACCCGTTTTGAAAAATTTTCTTTCATCGCCATGCGAAATTACTCTGAATTAGTTTGGAATCAAATACTGCTGACCAATTTCAGGGTTCCCTGCACTAAATTGTAACGCAGATCACCCTGCGAAGCCACCTCCGGGTTGTGTGTTGTCACGACAATACTTTGTTTGTACCGATCCCGAATTGCCGAGAACAACTTTAACACTTTGGATGCATTATCCTGGTCAAGGTTACCGGTAGGTTCGTCGGCCAGAATAATTTCCGGCCGATTGACCATTGCTCTGGCCAGGGCGACCCGGACTCGTTCACCGCCCGACAGCTCAGCCGGGAAGTGATCATTCCGATCGTGCAGCCCCATTAAGTCAAACAGCTCATTTACATAATCGGCGCCTTCCCGATTTTCTGAAATCTTTGCTGGAATTGTCGCGTTTTCCAGAGCTGTGAACTCCGGGAGTAAATGATGGAATTGAAACACAAAACCCAAATGCCGGTTCCTGAATTCCGCCAATTTTTCCGGTTTCATCGCTAAAAGATTTTGATCTTTGAAAGTCAATGTTCCTGAGTCCGGCTTATCCAGCGAACCCAGAATATTCAGCAAGGTGGACTTTCCGCACCCGGACGGTCCCATAATGGTGATCAATATTCCCGGTGTGAGTTCCAGATTCACATCGGTAAGAACCGGAAGCGCTTTGCTCCCGTTTCGGTATGTTTTTGAGAGATGGTTTGCAATAAGCATTACTTCTCCATTTGTAAAGCATCTTTCGGTTCGATATTCCCGGCCCGTTTCCCTGCCAGATGAGCTGCGAACCAGATGCAGAAAATCGAAATGATCAGGATGTATCCCACATCCCGTGGATATAAAATCATCGGTAAATGCGACAAAGCGTAGATATCCGTTGGAAGCGGGATCAAACCAAAAACGGATTGAAGAACAACCAATAGAATCCCGATTAAAAAGCCTGCCGCCAAACCACTACCGCCAATTAAAAATCCTTGTTTCAGTAAAACCGCATTGACTTCCCTGGCTGTCATTCCCAAAGTTTCCAGAATACCGATTTCCCTGATTTTCTGAAAGGTCACCAGAATGAGGGTCGTGGCCAGATTAAATGCTGCCACTACGATGATAAGGCTTAAAATCACCATGGCTCCGATCCGTTCCATTCGCATGGCGTGAAATAAATTTTCATGAAGATCGGACCAGCTTTCGACGCGATCCATTTCCGGTAATTTCTGCTTCAAATTGTTTTTAAGAATTCCCAGATCAATTCCGTGTTTAATACGTAAATCCGCTCCGTCCACCCGCGTTTTTCGTGTGAACAATTTCAGACCGGTTTCCCATGGAATGAACCCGATCTTATCATCATAGTCCAGGACATTGGACTTGAATATTCCGGTTACCGTAAGTCTTACTCTTGACAATGTTCCCACCGCCGACAAACCATCCACAGGACTGAACAGCGTTACCCTGTCACCCAATTGAGCGCCCAAGCGATCCGCTAAAATTGATCCAAGATATATTCCCGGTCCGGCTGAATCCTGTTTATCAACAACGCCCAACTGATAGACTTTGGACAATTCCTCCAAATCCACAGCTTTGATGTCCACCATCCTGGATTCGGAATTCGATCCCTGAATTAGCGTTTTCCGTTCCATAAATGGCGCAACAGTTTCAATCTCCGGGAATTCCGAAAACATCCGGATATTTGGATTACTTTTCGGCCCCATGCCTCCTGTAATCCGCAAATCACCTTCAAATCCCATCACCCGCGACTGAACAATCGATTCGAATCCATTCAAAACGGCTACGGAAACCACCAAAGCAAAACTGCCAACAGCCATGCCAATAATGGATACCCAGCCGGTGACACGTGAGGGACCGGAACCCTTCCCGCCCAGGAGAAATCGACGCGCAATTTGCGTGGTAAGTTTCATTCGTACCGCAATGCCTTTGCCGGTTCGATTTCCACGGCCCGTTTCACTGGCCACAGGACAGCCGCCAGTGACAGTAAAATTCCGGCAACTAATATAATCGCCGTTGCCCGCCAACTAATTTGCACCGGGATTTTGTCCATGAAATACACATCTTCCGGAATTTTAAGCACGTTATATGCAGTTTGAATCGCGATTAACCCAAAAGCCAGCAATGCACCCAGCACTGTTCCGGTAATGCTGATCAGCAATCCTTCGGTCAGGAAAATTTTCCGGATTCCCTTTGGCGGTAGGCCCTGCGCTTTCAAAATGCCAACCTGGCGTGTTTTTTCCAGGATGATCATCATCAGCGCTGAGATGATATTCACGATTCCAACCAGGGCAATAAGACCAAAAATTATGAGAATCGGCCAGCGCTGAACGGTCATCCATTCGTAAAGAACGTGATGTTTATCCTTCCAACTCAGAGCATAGAAAGGGTAGTTCAATCCATTCTGAAGTGCTTTGTATAATGAGCGGTGGATGGCCGTATCCGATTCATAAAGCATGACCCCGGAAACCCGATTTCCAATTCCGGTGATCGCCTGTAAATCTATAAGGGGTAAATACGCGACAGACCGATCATAATCCAATAAACCGGAGTGAATCAACCCCAATACGGTCATGGTTCGGTACTGGGGAGCTTTTGAAAATCCACCGTCCAAATCCACTTGCATCAGCACCACTTTATCGCCAACACTTGCGTTCAATGCTTCCGCCAACCGATCCCCAAGAATCACTGTTCCGGGCCGCAACTTCTGTTGCGTTGGTTTCATTAAAGTCTGTAGGGCAACTGGTAACGTATCCGGCGGTAAACCGATACAAACTCCGCCTTCCGCTTGAGCGCCTTTCCGGAAAATGAGCGGATGCTGCAAAAATGGAATCGTCCTGACTTTTGATCTGTAAGGAGCTAACAAACTGTCCAAATGTATTTGACCTTCCGGAAACGGTGAATCCAAAAAATGGGTAATCTGGATGTGACCGTCAAAGCTGGAGATTTTGTCCGAAATGGTTTGTTCAAACCCGTTGATGATACTGTAGGTAATAATCAGTGCCGCCAGGCCGATCGCAAGGCCGAACACTGCCATGATCCCGGCAATCGTGGAAAAACTGCTTCGCCGGAGCGTAGTGAGATGCCGCTTGGCAATAATAAACGGAAGTTTCACGAATTCTCTACAAAACTGATCATTGAAATCACTGGTGGGTTAAATCCATAAATATAATTGATAAAGCGATATCCAATAGAAACAAGATTCGACCACCCCTGACCCTTCCTTTCCAGGAGGGGAAAAGAACTTGACCCGCACTGGTTCATATTGATATTGCAACAAAAGGGCAACCCGTTTGGGTTCTTTTCTCCCCTGTAATAGGGGAGAATTAAAGAGGGGTCGTAAAA
>CAZJWP010000041.1:0-17481 GCA_964549745.1 uncultured bacterium
TATTCCTGACAAAACAATGAAGTCCCATCGGTAAGTCCCGTGGTACCTTGTAAATGGCGCCCACAAGGGCGACATCCCGATCGCGGGATGGTTTTCTCTATATCGGGATAAAAAATCAATAATGCTGGTTTGAATAATATCATTGGATAATCTATACACAAAAAGCCCCGGTAAATACCGGGGCTTTTTGTGTGTCTTTTATGACTTCCTCTGGTACCACATAACAATGAGCACCAAAGCCAACAGTCCGGCCAATCCATTGTCACCAAACTTACTCATCAATCGCCCGATTCCGTCAATAACACCAAACATGTCATTGAACAGGATTCCAATGGCGATTCCTAATCCGATGAGTGCCAGGAAAAGATCGGTCAGACCCTTGATCCACTCGGATACGGTTTTAATTGCATCTTTCATGATTTCCTCCTTTAGAGGATCGATGTGAATACGTGGTCACCAATCCGAGTTATTCGCTAAGAAACCAGACAAATATGATAAGAGCAAGTAGTCCCGCAAACCCATTCGTCAGGAATTGCTGGATCAGATTTACAATACCTCCTATGGGATCGATTCCCGTTGTAAACACGATATTGGCGAATACAATTAGTACAGCGAATGAGATTAAGATTCCAACAAAACCAGTAATGAAATCCTTAATCTTACTTAATACATCAGCCATTATTACCTCCTTGGTTTGATTCGTCTCAATAGGAAAGGCATCAGTCAGATGTCAGCGGAGTGGTTTTCGACTTCACGAGGAATCGGGAACATCCTTTATTAAAAAGCAGGAGAATTTAACTCAAATGGGGAAAAATAAAATCAATTATAATGAAACTCATATCTCTATACATACGATTAGGATGATTGAAATGATATAATAAAGAGGGTTCAAATATTACGGGAACCGAATTCATCCGTTCGCAGACTTGTGTGGATGAATCATTGGAATTGGATGGATCGGAACAGTATTTTCTCCTGCTTTTAACACGAAAACGTTATGGATGATAAAACTTTAAACAGCCCCTGGCGGAAGATGTCCATCGCCCTGTATGCGGCGCCCAATGAGGGAAAAATCTATGGGACTATGGATATTGATATTACCGCTTCACAACAATTTGTAACCCAGGCCCGGGCCGATGGAAATCGGATAACGCTCACTCACATGGTTACCGCAGCGCTGGGTCGGATCTTCAAGCTTGACCTTCCGGAAATCAATGTATTTATCAAGCGCGGCCGTTATGTTGAGCGTGACGATGTTTCGGTGATGATCGCTGTCAACATGAAAAAAGGTCAGGAGATGGGGAGTATTCGTATTCGCCACGCGGACCAAAAATCTGTATTTGAAATCGCAGAAGAAATTCGGACCAAAGCAGCCGCCTCACGACAAGGTGAGGAAAATACAACCGTGCGGAACAAATACACCCTGGGGGCCATCCCATGGCCGTTTCGTCGGTTTACGTTTTTAGTCTTGAAATGGATTACCAATACATTGGGGTTTCAAATCCCTGCACTCGGATTAACGCACAGTGCATTCGGATCGGTCTTACTCTCCAATATTGGCACTCACGGACTGAATACAGGAATGGCCGCACTCTTCCCGGGCGCAAAACTTCCCTGTGTTATTATAATGGGAAAAGCGGAAAAACGTCCGGTAGTTCGCGACGACGAAATCGTCATTCGGACAATTATGCCATTTACAGCCACAATCGATCACCGGATTATGGATGGATTCCACGCCGGTGTCATGGCCAACCGAATGAAATATTACATGTCTCATCCGGAAGTCCTGGCGAAATCGCCGGACTCACCCGATGATGATAAGGCTAAGGATTCGGCCGACGCTTAAAGTGAATATATCCGATTCCGCGCCACAGTACGGTTAATAAGATCCAATAGCCGACAAGAATTCCCAGGGTGACCCAATAGCCTTTGAGTGAACCGTTGAAGTACACAAACGGCACGTTCAATGCGATTAGCAATGGGAATCCCAAAAAGAGTGAAATCCCGCTTCCGTAAACCGCATCCTCCGCAACCGGCGTTTTAAACTCCGGGTCAACAACACGCAAAAGTACCAACGCGGAGTTGATCGTCCCGGTCATTTCTCCATACAACTCAATAAACCGTTCAAAGTGGAAATTATCAAAAGCGCGACTGCAGGCATAATACAACATTCCCAATGTTGCCGGTCCGGCAATCAGTGACATGAGGGTTATCGGGATCCAGTATTTGACAACCACCGTCAGGCTGATCCCGGCAATAGCGCCCACCACCAAATAATCCAGGAACAATCCCATTCCCCGCGTCATCAATCCCTGATCGATCAAATACGAACGGCCGGTAACATCCAGCAGCTTTCTCACCGCCAGGGCCAGTAATAAACCAACCACAAAATGAAACGACCAAAGTGTGGGAACAAAATTTGTCAGTCCGTGAGCGGCCATCAGTTTGGCCAATCCATTCACAACAAGATATGTCAACAAATATACAAAACCGATCAGGGCGATATGAAAAGCCATCGGTTCCACCGCCTCCGTAGACTGGGGCATCCGTCCGGCAATGGGATTCTCACCTTCCTTGTTAATTCCGATTCGCATACTACGGCTCACATGGTCCACACCTTCTATCAATGCTGTCCGGTGATTTTTAATTCCCCAGTGGATGAGTACCATTCCCACAAAAAAGGCATACATATATCCAATGGTTGCAAAGGTTAGGCCAACCTGCGCTCCGCCTTCGAATCCAAATTTTTCCCAGGAGCGTGCCAATGTTGCGGCCAGACCGGGTCCCATTCCAAATCCAAGCGGCACCACCAAACCGATGCCGACAAACAGATCCGGCATAATCGTATAAACCAGGATAAATGCGACCCCCAATCCAATGGTTGCTTGTAGTAAATAGGACGACAAAGCCGCCAGGCTCTTGCTAAGTGGACCACGTCCCCATTTGGTCTTTTCCTGACGAAGCCCAAGGGCAATGAAAGTCAGCGCTAAGAAGTGGTAGACGTACAGGATAAGCCTGTCCGCCTGTAGATCAATCAATCCAAGCCCCTGGCTTCCGGCAAACAACGCAATGAATCCCCCGATGAAATTGTTTGGAACCAGGTAGGATTGGAAAAACCCGATGTAGCGGCGCAAAAAAGTGCCGATTAAAATAAAAGCGCTAAGATAAAGCATATCTAAAACAACCGTTTCAAGATTGGCGTTCAGTACCCAGGGATTCATCATTACTCCTCTCTTTGTCTCGCGGAATATAGGTCTTTATCACCGCCTGGAAAAATTGAAATTTCGATTTCGAAACTCATCCGCTGTCCCCTAAACTGAATCCTTGAAATTTTTCTGATTTTAATACAAAGGAGGATTGGATGTCCGGACTGAAAAAAACATTGGTCATTACATTGGTATTAATCTTTGTTCTATTGGTGTTTGGATTTTTATTCGTCAACCGTATGGCCACTCGTGGTTTACCCGATTATGACGGTCAGGTTCAACTGGCGCATTTAAAAGCTCCTGTCAAGATTGAGCGGGACCAATATGGCATTCCCCACATCTTTGCCAAAAATGAAGATGATCTGTATCGTGCCACCGGTTATTGCATGGCTCAGGATCGGCTCTGGCAGATGGATTTAATCCGCCGGGCTACCGAAGGACGTCTTTCGGAAATTTTCGGGAAGGATATGGTCAACGCCGATCTCCTCCTTCGGGCGCTGAGAATTCCTGAAAAATCTGCTCGGGTGTTAAACCAAAGCGCCCCGGAAGTCCGTGCCAGTTTGGAAGCATTTTCTGACGGTGTGAATCAATACATTCAGTCCCGGGGAAAGGACTTGCCGCCGGAATTCCAGATTCTCGGGTATTCACCCGATGCCTGGGAGCCCCGGCACAGCATTAACCTGATTGGTTATATGGCCTGGGATTTGACTATGCCGTGGAATGCGGAAATCGCTTTACACAAGATTATCCAAAAAGTAGGTCCTGAAATGGCCGCTCAGCTTTTCCCGGATGTTACCAATCAGCCTGTCGTTTATGAAGATTTTACCGCGGATGAATCCGATCTGGATGCCCGCGATCTGTTAATGTCCGCATCCAAACCGCTTCGCGATCTGGGTCTGCAAGTGTTTGGCGGTAGTAACAACTGGGCCGTAAGCGGAAAGAAAAGCGTCACGGGAAAACCGTTATTTGCCAATGATATGCACCTGGGTCTGTTCATTCCCGGAATTTGGTACCAGATTTATCAATCCGTGGAAGGCAAGTTCACCGTAACCGGGCTGGCGCTTCCCGGAGAACCCTGCGTAGTGGCCGGGCATAATGATCGCATCGCCTGGGGCATGACCAACGTCATGGTGGATGATATGGACTTTTTTAAAGAGAAAGTGAATCCGGACAATCCAAATCAGTATGAATTCAACGGGCAGTGGAAAGATATGGATGTTCGACACGAAAAGATCAAAACCAAAGACGGCGATGTGGTGGAGAAAACCCTGCGCTTTACCCATCGGGGACCGATCATCTCCGACTTCAAGCATATCAAGAATGAAACACTTTCCATGCAGTGGACCGGGAATCTCCCCAGTGATGAAGTCCGCGGCGTCTATTTACTGAACCATGCCCAAAACTGGAATGAGTTTAAAAATGCCGTATCCACGTTCAATTCCGTGAGCCAGAATATCGCCTATGCGGACGTGGATGGGAATATTGGGATTTACTGCTGCGCCGGAGTTCCGGTCCGTAAACATAGTGACGGCAAATTGATTGAACCCGGCTGGACGGATAAATACGATTGGGCTGGAATCGTCCCCTTTGACAAACTGCCGCATAGTTACAATCCGCCCAAAGGGTATGTGTCTTCTGCCAACAATCGCTCGGTTTCGGCGGATGCATCCACCCAGGTTCCCCAGTACCCGGCACCCAATTACCGGATTGACCGTATCCGTGAATTGCTGAACGCCAAGGACAAACTTTCCATCGATGATTTCAAAGCAATTCAGCGCGATCATCAATCCGTCATGGCAAAGGATTTTGTGCCGGGATTTCTCAATATTCTTGAAGATCGGAATGATCTATCGCAAATGGATAAATCGGCTTTAAACCTCCTGAAATCCTGGGATTACAAATATGAAATCGATCGTTCTGCTGCTTCGATCTTTGAACAAATGTATATGGAACTGATGCACAACCTCTTGTGGGACGAGATCGGCGATACCTTGTATGCCGATTATATCAACGTAGGCTTTGTTGCACGCTTTGCCATGGACTATTTGCGTCTTCACCCGGATTCCAAGTGGGTCGATAATGTTAACACCGAGCAGGTGGAAACCTGGGATGGTCAGGTGGCCTTAGCTTTTCAATCTGCCGTGAAGCGATTAGCGGAACAATACGGACCCAACCCGCAAAAATGGACCTGGGGCTCGATTCATCATTTTGTCCTAAAACATCCCATGGGCAAGGTGTCTGTCCTGGATTTTGCATTCAAATTGAATCGGGGTCCCTATCCCATTGGCGGCGCTTCACACACGGTTTCGCCTTTCGCATATAATTATAAGGCACCTTATAATTCCGATTTCGGCTCGTCCCACCGGCACATTTTTTCACCGGCGAACTGGGACGATTCCCAAACCGTCATTCCCACGGGTGAATCGGGAATCCCCGCATCCCCATACTATTGCGACCAAACGGATTTGTACATTCATTACATCTATCATGACGATCCGTTTTCCAGGTCAGCGGTGGATGCGGCAGCAAAATATACGCTGGTGTTAAATCCTTAATTCTGACCCACAAACAAACAAAAAAGCCCCGAAATTCGGGGCTTTTTGTTTTCCCTGCTTACCGTAGCGGGATTATTTCAAAAGCATCATTTTCCGAACAGAATGGTAGGAACCTGCTTCCATGCGAACCAGGTACATTCCGCTTGGATAAGAATGTGCGTCCCAATTCAATGTATAGGAACCGGCAGGACGGTTTTCGTCCACAAGCGTTGCTACCGATTTCCCCAATACATTGAAGATCGTGATCTTGACCTTACTCGCTTCCGGAAGATCAAAGTGTATGGCTGTCGTCGGATTGAACGGATTCGGATAATTTTGAGACAATCCGTATGAATCGGGGATCTCTGCCAACGGGTCCACCGACAAAACAGTTGCTGAAGCTTCCGCGGATGCGTCACTCTGGTTTCCATTGAAATCAAACGCCGTCACCACATAATAGTAGGTCTCCCCTGTAACCACATCCTGATCAACAAAGGTCGTATCCGTTGTGAAGGCATAAGGATCGTTCTCCGGACTAACACCGGCCGCATCGCTGCGATAAATCGCGAAGTAGTCGAAGTCCTCATCCGGAATAGGCGACCAGGTCAACTGAACGGTGCCGGTTTCCTGGGAATAACTCGCCAGGAAGTCTTCGGGAACCGATGGAACCAGGTTATCCACGGAATAGCCGGAGGCCGGTTGTGAATCAAAGAACTGATTCGGATCCATCGTATGAGCTGTCACGACAAATGTGGACCAATATTCGCCGGTCTGGGCCGTTGTGGCGTTGGAATCCACCAAAGTCGGAGCAACAAAGGAATAGGTATCCATTCCATGGAAAGGAACCGTTGTGATGAAGTCCCACAATGTATCCGCTCCATTGATTCGCCAGACACTGAACTGCTGCCAGGTCCCAAATTCGGACGGATTTCCCGGATTCCAGGTGATCCTGACCTGACGGCCCTGGTCATTGGCAACATCCAAAATCGATTCGATCATGGGCGGCTGCACCATAAAGGGATTCAGTTGATATTCAACCCACAGTGTGTCGCCCGCGTTGAGATTAATAAAGTCATCATGCATCTCATATCCACCGGCATCGATAACTACATGAAACGAATCGGCCGGCAATTCTAAATAGAATTCGCCGTTTTCGTCCGTATATGTGTCAAACCAATAACTGGGGTTTTCGACCATCACGTTCGCACCCCAAATTGGATCGGATGTATCCACATCCCTTACGACACCGCTAAAGACGGCTTCCGGTTGGAAAAATGTCAGGTAGAAATCAATGGTCGTATCCGGATTCATTTGATCCAGATTGATGTCAAAAGCAGATCCGGGAATATATCCTTCAGCCCAAACCTGCATTGCATACCAGCCATACGGAACATCCATGTTATAGTATCCGCTCGAATCGGTGTATGTCATGTTCCAGAACATATTGCTGCTCATCACATCAATTTCCACGCCGGACAATGGTGCATTGGTAGAATCATCGTACACGAAACCGGAAATATTGGCATCCAGTGACATCGGATTCAGGTAAATATCCAGATTTACATATTGATCCTGGATACTCAAACCCGAATCCACTCTCGCGTAATAATATCCATCTGCCCCGGCTCCTATGGTATAGACTCCATTTGGAAGCGGGAAATGGTAATTTCCGAATTCATCCGATCCCCAACCCAAATCTATCGAATCGTTGAAAGCGTGGATCCACGCCCAGGGAATCGGTGAGTTGGTCTGGGAATCAAAGACCGTTCCTTCGATTCCACCATTGAATTGCTGAACAACAAAATCGGCATGCATTTCTCCGGAATAAACGTTATCCGGACTTTGAACAATTAGAAAGTCCGGGGGTATATTATCCCAGATTCCCATCCAGTATCCGTCCATGCTATCCAGGGCGGAACTGACCTGAATGGTGTAATTGCCCATAGAATCGGTTCGCATTTCCGCCCAACCGTATTCGTTGAATGCACCAATATTGATATTCACCCAGGGATTACCATTCAGACTCACATGACCGGAAATCTGAGCATCTGTTTCGTAAGCCGTGAAATTGACATAAACCGAGTCGTAGTTACCTAAATACTGCCATTGCTCATTGGGGATCAGGTAATCCGGTTGTAAATCCATTTCATTCGGTTGGATTCGCCAATCACCTTCCGGAACTCTGATATGGAAATATCCCTGTGTATCCGTTGTATCGGTGAAACCGGGCCCGCCGTCGTTATCTATCCAGATCTCAACTCCGGGAATTGGAGCCATAAAGTTGTCGGTGAGCATACCGGCGATGACCGATGTCGGTTCAATGAAATTGAAATCATAACCCGTTTCATGACCATATACATCTACATCGTAAGCAGTATCGGCTACCAGACCATCGGTGACTCCGATAAAGTCCTGAGCTATGAGTTTGTACGTCCCTGTATCCGGTAGAAAGATCTGGTAATTACCCATTGTATCCGTAGCTGCACCCCAGAACAATGGATCATAGTTCATGGTGTCGTTACCGGTGGAATCCCAGGGGACTGCCAGGACCAAAACGTTGGCCATATTGGGTGTCACATTCCCGGAAATAGAGTAATCACTTTCAATAGGCGCTATATAAACACTGGCTACATCGTTGCCGCCAAACGGAATAAACGCTTCCATCATGAACGTAATCCCTGAAAACCTTTGGGGCCCATCCGTCTCATCACCGTAGAAAGTAATCTGGTACACTCCGTCAGCCGGATCTTCATCATCCATATCATTATCTACGATGTGTTGCGGATCATCGACCGTTATATCGACATCCGGCTCCAATGTCCCATTGCCGTTCATGTCCAGCCAGGGTTGCATTTCCGCCTGATTCTCACCGGCCGGAAATTCTATCCGGATTTGCAGATCATCCCCCAGGGTAATCGTATCGGCGTGTACACCGTTGACAGTTATTGTCGGTGCATCCATAATCTGGTTGAGAACCTTTCTGCTGCTTGAAGGAGATTGTCCTGATTTCAAGGACCGGTCAGGACTAGCCGATTTCTTTGTGAAAAACGGAAGATCCGGTATGCGCGTAAAATCTTGGTGTGGCGTGGACTTTAATTGATGATCCAATCTGTGTTCTGCGCGGTATCGGGATTCAAATTCCTTCCGGCTGCGGAAATGCACATTCCTATGTAATACCGGACGGTCCTGACGGACTCGATTCATCGAATTTATCGTTTCTGCCGTTAGTTGCGGGGATTGAGAATGAGATAGTTGAGTTTTGGGTTGATTTGCCGGATAAGAAATACTGAAAAGGAACATCAATGAAAGAAATATAGACCATTGGTGTTTTGTAAATGAGGGATAAGTATCGATCTTCATCGCTCGTTCTCCTCTATTTGATGGGATGAGAAACACGATGAAAGTAGGGGTTCAAATCGGACTGGAGTGTGACCCCAGTCACGAAGAGAAAACGGTGTATTTACAGAGTATCGATAAACTGCGCCAGGGCGATGTCACGATCGGTGATTTCACCGGCATCGTGGCTGATCAATTCAATGGTTAGCGTGGAATAGCTTAGGGTCATATCCGGATGATGATTTTGCCGGTCTGCTTCTTCTGCGATCTTGTTGAGAAGCTTCACTGCGTCCAAATAAGATGTGAGTTGAATTGTTTTGGTCAGTAAACCTTCGTCCTGAACCGACCAGCCATTCAACGTCTTTATTTTATCAACAATTGTCATCACGCTTCCTGGACTCTAACCAGAGCCGGCATGCGATGGAATGTCTTTCTTACCCATATGAGACCGATTGAGGACGACACCAGGGAGGCTGCCATCATGGAATACCACACCCATTCCAAAGGACGGTGTTGAATGTAGACAAAAAAGATAGCTAACGGAGCTGAGATAATCAGAACACGAATAGAGGTGATGGTTAATACCGGAATCCCTTTTCCAAATCCTTGTAAAACACGGCCACTGGTCATACCAATACAAATGACCGGATAAATAAAGGCAATCAGGTGAAGATACGTAATGGCAATATTTTGTACCGCTGTGGCATGGGTAAACCCGGTGACAATGATCGGTGCAAAAATGAAGACTAAGGTTGACAAGATCAGCGTAATGGTAATGGATCGTCCATATCCATATTTCACCACAGATTTAAGCTTGTCCATCTCATCAGCGCCGTAAAACATTCCAACCAGGGTTGTTAACGAAGCCCCGATCGCCATAATGGGCAAAAAAACCAGCATATTGACCCGGCCCGCGATTTGGTATGCTGCCACACCGCTTTCCGAATAGGAAATGAGAATTTTGTTAAAAACGCCCTGCCCCAACGCCATGATAATCATGGATAGTGAAGCCGGAATACCCACATTGAAAATGTTCTTGATCAAATTCCAGTTATAATGGAAATGTTTGATCTTGAATGCAATGTAGGAATGTTTCTTTATGTACAACATGTAGAAGAAGATAGAGAAAGAAAATATTTGGCTGATAATTGTAGCAATGGCTGCACCTCTTACACCATAATCCAGCACGAAAATGAATATCGGGTCCAAAATAATATTCAGGACTGTTCCAATCGCTGCAACGGTTGTTGGGAACCGTGTATCCCCTTCACCTACCAGAATAGAACGGAAAAATCCGGACATGATCATAAACGGTAATCCCATGCTGATCACCTCAAGATAAGACCAGGCAATCGGTAAAATCTTGGGCGAAGCTCCAAGACCATGTAGAATGGACGGGCCGTAGAAAATCCCGATCAGAAACATGGGAATTCCGATGACCAGGCCCAAAACTACGGCATGTTCAGCGCTGTTATCCGCGTTGACTTTATCCCGCGCACCAATGAACCTGGCAACCGTAGCGGTCACACCGGTTCCCAGCCCCATGGTGAGTCCCATAGCAAGGAAAAACAAAGGCATATTGAAGGCCACCGCCGCAATGGCATTGCCGCTTAAATGCCCGATATAGATCAAATCAACGACAGTGTACAAGTTTTGAATACCCATACCGATCATGATAGGAACGGCAAGCGTCCAAAGGGCTTTATTGGGAGCGTTTATGTAATTGTCGAGTCGTGAATCTTTCATGGGTCGCCTAAATTAAAGCTTAAAATATAAAGCTTTTAAACTATACAAAATTGGTTTCGTCTTCGTCACGCGAAGATATTTAACCGGCTCAGGAAAATCCCGATCCGCCGCCGCAACTGCTCCCGGATGAAAAGGATGAAACAGAGTCACTGCCTCCGGAAATAGCCGGTGCGGATAACAAACGTTCGGCCTGATGCTCACCGCATTTCGGACAAACAATGTCCTCATCCGGAACAGTACTTGAAAAAACCAATTCTTCAAATTTTTCACCGCAATTCTTGCATTGATAATCGTACATCGGCATGATGTAAATAATCTCCTGATAAATATCGTTCTATGATTTGTATTCTTCTTTTTCGGACTCTTTGATTGGATTCCCCATTTTCTTTCCGGTGGGAAATACCCAAATCAAGCCCATCATGGCACCATAAAGTGTACTGTTCACCGGGTTCCCGGTAATCGCGCAGGTACCCGTCCGGCAACCCACAAAATAGTAATACATCCAACCCAGTACACCGCCAATCACAATTCCAGTAACCGGTCTTTTCCACCAGCCCGGATTTTTATAAAACCGACTACCTGCCATGATCCACTTCCAGAACCTGATTCAGTTCAGCCACAATCGTGTCCAGATTTTTGATCTGCTTTCGTTCCGCCAATTCTTCCAATGTTCCCCATAGCGGTTCGCCGCATTTCACACACGCCAATCCTTTTTCTGCCAAGGGCGCGACCACTTGTGGATAATCCCGGACAATATCCTCGATAAACATCTGCTTCTCAATCATGGCACTCAATCGAATAAAGGTTTTAGCTGTCCCTTAAAATAGTCTTTAGCCGCTTCACTGGCGGTAATGCGGCCGCCCATGTGCATGATCTTCACTTTCCAATGCTCAGCGATTTTTACCAAATGATCGCCTACATGATGCACAACAATTGCTTCCGGCATGGCTTCTTTTCCGACCAACTTGAAAATCAATCCGTGACCGGTTTCAGGTCCGCCGGGAATCGCATCCTGAAGCGTTCCGTTTTCATCCAGAAATAAATACCAGGCTGCCCGGCCAAAATGACTCCCGGCCGGTTGTCCGGGGTCCGGATATTGGGATGGAATCAAGACTCGTTTCATTCTGAATTCCTTCTCAGATTTAACTTTTTGAATAACCGTTCAGATACATCATCCGGAATACTCTCTTCATCTTCGGTCACCCGATACAACTTGATGGTATCTTTCACACTGTCGATATAAATCCGGCATTCCGGACATTCGTCCATATGGGTCCGGACTTCTTCGATGATTTCGTGATTGTAATCCTCGCCAAGATAATCTTCCACTTTTCGGATCATCTCTTCTTTGTGATTCAAGGATTTTTTCATTGTAACCCCTCAATACACTTAAAGTGATTGGCTAACTGGTCCCGTAAGAATAACCGCGCCCGCATCAGGCGGACTTTTGTATTGGCTTCTGAAATGTCTAACAATTTCGCCGTTTCGCGCGTTGACAGGTTTTCCAAATCTCTCAGAATAAATACTTCGCGGTAATTCTCCGGCAATAAAGCCATGGCCTTCGACAAACATTCCCGAAACTCTTCCTCATCCACCTTTTCTTCCAGATGATCCGGCCATTCCACGATGTCAATCCCACGAACATGCTCGAATTCCGTATCGTGGACAGAAACGTAATTGTCCACATATTTCTTCTGACGAAGTTTTCCCAAGGCTACATTTGTCGCAATGCGATAGAGCCAGGTGTACAAAGATGATCGTTCGGAAAAAGTGTTCAGTTTATTCAACATGATCACAAACGTTTCCTGCAATACATCTTCGGCATCTTCATCGTTTTCCATCAGGCGTCGTGCCAGTGAATAAATGCGCGCTGAATGCTGTTCTACCAATGCACTCATGGCACCGTTGTCACCGGATTTTGCCAGCCGGATGAGTTCCGATTCGGATAAGGTCTTGTTTGCTTCAGTCATGACTTTCTGATAAACCGAGACCCCTTTTCAGGGGCCTGGTTCCAATGTGGTTTGATGTGTAAGCGAAGGGTTGGTTACATCAACTTTTTATTACAACTCCGCTGGCTATCATCGAATAACTCTTTCTGCTGTTTTCTTTACAGGTTTCAGCGCAGTTATCCCCTTCGGGATGCATCTGCTTTTTCATGTCAGCATGAAAAACGCCCTGAATTGTCACCGGTTGACCTCCGGCATCTTTGGGCACAAAAAAAGCATAGTCTTTAAACCGAACCATGACGGTCTTTCCCTCGGATTCAAGTGACAACCAGCATCCCTTTTCCTGGCAGACATCTTTGATTACGCCGCTGACCAGAATTTCTTTGGAATCGTAGTTCGCCGGTTGATTTAGAATCTGGCTAACATTGACTGCCTGGGTCAGGGTCGGTGCCGAACCATATACTTTACCATCCTGGGTCTTTGAGCAGGCAGCCAGGACAAGCAGCGCCGCTATCGCGAAATGCTTCATTACAGTGTTCTCCTTTTTTTGGTCACAACAATAAACATCCATATTCCGGTAACACTCAGCACACCCATGGCCGCCGCCACCAAATCATAGTAGATCGTCCCTCCAATTCCGAAGAAATCACCGGAATGCAAATCATACAGCACCCAGGATAACGGGACCGACATTATTTGATCGTCACCCTGTTCCTGAGCGGAACGGGTAACCCGAAGGCGATCGGTGTAGTGGGAAGGCAACCATTTCGCTGGAATATGGCTGGTTTGAAGAAAGTGGAGATCGGTTTTGTGCTCCAGTAAAATTCCGGTCAACGCAATAATAAAGATGAAAACGGCCGACAATACAGTCAGCCACCGAAAGTAACCTAGTATATTACGGTGCCAGATGCGCCAGTTCTTTAACGAAGCCATTTATCCCCTCATTCATGGCGCGAATATAATCAGGTGCGGCAAGAAGAGTCGATTTAAAAAGGCCACAATATCGGTAATAAAAGCGAGGCAGTGATCCAAAGTATCAGCATGAGGGGAAATCCGACTTTTGTATAGTCCGTAAACTTGTATCCGCCGGGACCGAAAACCATCAGGTTGGTTTGATAACCGATCGGAGTCATGAAAGAAGCGGATGCTGCAAAACACACCGCAAATACAAAAGCACGGGGATTCACTCCAATGGTGGACGCAGCAGCGATGGCTACCGGTGCCATAATAATCGCTGTAACAATATGAGACGCCATTTCGGTCAGCAGGGCCGTTATCAAATAAATCAATGAGAGCAAGAAATAGGGTTCCCAATCGACAGGCAGTTTACCGGCCAGGTGACCTAATAACAATCCTAACTGTCGGGAGGCTCCCGTGGATTGAAGTGCAAAGCTCACCGGAATAAGGCCTGCGATTAGAATAATTACCGGCCAGTGAATGGACGAATAGGCTTCATTCGAACTCAACACTCTAAAGATTAACAGTAAAACAACGCCAATTAACACACCTTCCACAATTGGAACCCACCGCATTGCGGCCAGAATAATCACCAATACAATAACGACCGGACTTAACCACCAAAAACGGGTTTTCTTTAAATCCGCATCCATTTCCGCCATCACAATAAAATCATCACCTTTCGCCAGTTCCATGATTTTATTCCGGGATCCATACACCAATAAAGTATCAAACGGCCGAATGACTGCATGAGCAATTTTCCGGCGTAGAATGTCGCCTTCACGGCGAATTGCCAAAACAAAACTCCCGAATCGTCTCCGAAAATTGGAATCTTTCAAAGTTTCACCAACCAGGGCGGATTTATCCGTCACAATGCATTCCATCAATACGTTGTCGGCCTGGACCAACTCCCTCTGAGTCAACTTTTCATCCGTCAACAACGCAATCTTCTCGATATCGCGCATACGGATAAAATTCTCAACAGAACCGCGTACGAACAGGATGTCACCCACATTTAGTTCCGTGTTTCGAATGTTGGTGGTAATCAATTTACTTCCCCGTTGAATGTCCAGAACTGTAATGTCGTAGTTTTGGTTAATCCCGCGATCCAGAATGGTTTTGCCCACCAATGGAGAATCATTGGTCAGTTTCATTTCTGTGAGGTATCCACCCAGGTGATAACTACGGGTTAAACTTGATGTCACTGTTCGGGAAGGCAATAATCGATACCCGATAAATATCACGTAAATGAGTCCGATACCCAACTGAATGATGCCGTATCTGGAAAATTCAAACATTCCCAACTGTTGCCCGCCTGCCATATCCTTCATCAGGGAATTCACTACCAGATTTGTGGAAGTTCCGACTAACGTCAACGTCCCGCCAAGGATAGCTGCATAGCTTAAGGGAATTAGAACTTTTGATGGACTGATCCGATACCGTTCCGCAAGGCGAATGGTCACCGGCATGAAGATTGCCACAATGGCGGTATTGTTAATAAACGCAGATGCAATGGCAATCGAAAGCAGATAAACGGACAAACCCAGTACACGGGAATGACTGACCAATCTGTTTACCCGGATTACCATGTATTCCAGGATTCCGGACTTTTGTAAAGCGTGACTTAATATAAATAGAGCTGCAATTGTAATGACTGCAGGATTGGAAAATCCGGAAAGCGCTTGCTCGGGGCTGATCAGCCCTGTGATCAATAAAGAAGCGAGTACAACCAAAGCGGTGACATCAATGGGAAGCGTTTCTGTCATAAACAGGATAAAGGCCGCCACCAGGATGGCCATGACTGTGAATATACCGATGGTCATTCAGTCAAATTCAGCTGGCCATGTCCACCTGTTTCGGATCCAGGTAATCTGTGGCATAAAGCATATAGATTTTTTCTTTCACAAACACTTCGAACAAGTCCGGGTCGATGTGGGCATCGTTTTTCATAAAGCCCAGAATCCGCATCGCTTCGCTGAGTGTTTTCCCTTTTTTGTACGGACGGTCACGGGCCGTCAACGCTTCAAAGATATCGGCAATCGCCATGATCCGTGCCTGGATCGACATTTCATTCGCAGTCAATCCCATGGGATAACCGGTTCCGTCCATTTTTTCGTGGTGACCACCGGCAAATTCAGGAACGTTCCGCAAGTGCTTCGGATACGGAAGTTGGTTCAGCATCTTGATCGTCTGGGTAATGTGACTGTTAATCACTTTCCGTTCATCATGGGTTAAAGTACCCCGGGCAATCATCAAATTCATGATCTCATTGCTGTCCAGAAAAGGACGCCGTTCACCCTTGTCGTTCCAGGTGTATTTGGCGATCTTCTGCACGCGGTCTTTCTTATCCTGGCTCATGAATTCGCCGCCGATATTGACTTCATCCAGAAAAGTCATATCATCTTCCATTTGACTGATTCGCTTTTTATAGTTCAGCCGGAGACGGTTGATTTCTTTCTTCTTTTCTTCAGCGGTCAAATCCGCGCGTCTTTCCACTTTTAGCTGCTGTTTCAAAAAGCGGATTTCCGCTTCCCGTTTGACGACCTCCATTCGCGTAGAGACCGTATGAATGCGATCGTAAATCGTCTCAAGTTTAGTCGCTTTATCCACCACATATTCAGGTGTCGTCACCTTCCCGCAGTCGTGCAACCATGCGGCGATCCGCAACTCATACATTTCCTGCTCGGAAAAATTGATTTTTTTGAAGGGACCATCGGTAATCTTATTCACGGCATCCGCCAGCATCATGGTGATAATCGGTACCCGTTCGCAGTGACCGCCGGTGTATTTGGATTTGGCATCAATCGCCGTTGCGATCAATTTGATAAAGGATTCAAAAAGGATTTCAAGGTTTTTGATCAAATTTTTGTTGGTAATCGCTACCGCAGCCTGCGATGCAAGACCTTCTACCAAAGCTTGAATGTCCGATGAGAATGGAATGGTTTCGCCGGTTCGTGGGTGTTTGGCGTTCAAGAGTTGTAGTACGCCAATAATTTCTTCCTCATGATTTTTGAGCGGAACAGTCAAAAAGGATTGTGACCGGAATCCGGTCTTTGTATCGAATGCTTTAGTCCCGGAAAAATCAAAACCTTCCTCTTCATAGGCATCTTTGACATTGGCAGTTTTTCCGGTTAAACCGACATAAGCCACAACCATGTTTTCGTTCGGCGTCCCATCGTCTTTATACAATTTTACCGGGTAAAACGGGATTTCCTTCCCGGATGTACCCCCCATGTGGAAATTCAATGAATCGGTCATCATAATCTCAAAGCGAAGCCGGTTGTCATCGGTTTTCATGTACAACGTTCCGCCATCCGCATTGGCGATCTGTTTGGCTTCGACCAGAATCATTTCCAATAATTGATTCATATCCTTCTCACGGGAGAGCGCCACACCGATATCCGCACTGCGATGGATCCGGTCTTCCAGTTCCCGGATATATCGCTGCACTACCACGGGGCATTTTTGAACACGTGCCTTGATCTCTTCCTGCGTGAGTTTTTGTTCCCCCGTCGATTTCGATTTCTGGTTCATCTTAAATCCTTTGGTCTAATCGGTAAAACTTAATCACATTTCAAACGATTCGAAAAGGGTATGTATCACTGCACATGGATGATGGGTCATGAAAGATGCAAGACCTGACCGGCGTCCGGCTGTTTCCTCCAAGCTGCACCGGCTTGATAATTAAAAATCTCAATTTTTCCGTTATTACTATTGCACTCGCTGTCCCCTGAAGGCCATTAAAGCGCTGCCTTC
>CAZJWP010000042.1:0-17085 GCA_964549745.1 uncultured bacterium
GCTGATTATGCGTTTCGACTTGAATACAAACTTCCACTTCAAGGATTTCGTCGGACAGTTTATCTCATGCTTCGATCCACCTGCGTTAAAACTTCGATGGACAGGCAGGCTGAGCATGACAGTTTATTAGAAAAATAATCTTTACCCTTTGTTCTGTAAATGAAATCTCTGATTCCGAAATGAACCGATTTAGTCCCTTCTTGAGAGGGGAATCCCGATTTATCAGGAAAGGGTGTGCTATTTCAAAAGTACTGGTCAGGATGACAATTCGCGTGAAAGTTCTTTCAATTTCAGTCGGTTATATACCACGCCATTATCCATCTACGTCCCTTGCGGGACTACACCGGGCAAGCTCCAATTCTTAATATACCGCCTTCAACTTCTCCACCGCCCACTGGGTCTCTAAATCAAAAGACAACATGTGTGTTTGTCCAAGGTCTGATCCCTGCGGAGCAAGTTGAATGGCATAATTCAACGTATAATGCGACCAATTCAGTCCTATACCTCCGGTGACCGACTGTACCTGGTTCCGGCCTAAACGAACAAATAAATGTTTTTTGTATCCCGCTTCAATTCCGGCGCTCCAGTTTCCGCCCGAACCACCGACCTGAAAGTCGTCGCTCAGGCTGGCGATGGATGGACGGATTTCGCTGTTCATCAGAACCAAAAGTGAAAGGCTTTTAAATGGAAGCGGTACGTCACCGGCCAATCCAAGACCAACCGTTGGCAATGTCAATTCTGTTCGGCCGGAATCCCAAATCTGGATTGACGTAAGTGCATTTGAGATCACACCTCCGACCGTCCAGTGGTTGAACAACGGCTGGTTCCAACCGATATCGACACCAAATCCCATTCCGGAATAATCACCCATGGACTGATACATTCCTTTGACTGCATAACCCAAATCCAGGGAACCGATCTTCACCTGCCGCGGGAAGTAAATCCCCAGCCGCGACTGTGAGAAAAACGACAATTTTGTCCGGTCCAGTCTTTCGCCAGTATCCAACTGGCCGTTCCCTTCCCCGGTATCATTGGTTCCCGGTTGCCCGTCCGCTCCCCAGTCCAGTAGCATGGTTCGGCTGTCCGGGATTTTGTCCACGCCTTCGCGGACAATTGATACGGACTGGTTGTGCAAAGCCGGAATGTGAAACGTGGCTGCATCTTCCTGCAATATTCCGGCAAAACGGGATTGATGATAAAAAGAGAACTCCCCCGATTGTTGTGTCTGAGCCGGATTGGAAAGCTGGGTTCCTGAGGCAAATGTCAAACCAATGGCCGATCCGCCCAATGCAGTCCATCGCGCATCGGCAGCGGCCGGAAAAAGGTCCCAACCGGTGGACACAATCACAGGAGATGAGGCTTGAGCCAATCCGCTAATCAACAGCAAACCGGCCAGGAAAAACTTACAGGTCATGATCGCGCTTCAGTTCGTTTAAAAGGTTCAACGCCTGAATCGGCGTGAGGCTGTTGATGTCCACTTCCTCTAATGATTTCTTTAGATTTGATTCCACAGGATCCTCGAACAATTTTATCTGGTTCGACGATTTTAAGGCTGCCTGGGTTCCCAATTTTATTTCGCCGCTTTCCGAATGGAATTTCAAAATCTCCCTTGCCCGGCGCAAAACCGGTTCCGGTACGCCGGCCATTTGGGCCACGTGAATTCCGTAACTTTTATCTCCCGGGCCGGCTGCAACTTTCCGTAAAAATACAATTTTATCTTCGTATTCTTTCACGGCCACATGGCGATTTTCCAGCCGCGACAGTTCACTTTCAAGTGAAGTCAATTCGTGGTAATGAGTGGCAAATAAGGTCCGGGCCGCTACTTCCGGTGTATTGTGCAAATATTCGGTGATCGCCCAAGCCAGCGACAATCCGTCGAAAGTGGCTGTTCCGCGGCCAATTTCATCTAACAGGATCAGGCTGTTGGGTGTGGCATTGTTCAAAATATTTGCCGCTTCATTCATTTCCACCAGAAATGTGCTTTCACCACCGGCCAGGTTATCGCTTGCGCCAACACGGGTGAACAACTTGTCCACGATGCCAATTGTTGCTTTCCGGGCCGGAACAAAGCAGCCGATATGCGCCATTAAAACCGTCAGTCCCACTTGCCGTAAATAAGTGGATTTCCCGGCCATGTTCGGTCCGGTAATCAACTGAATCTGATTTTCCCCGGCGTCCATATCCAGATCGTTCGGGATGAACCGATCGGTGGCCGGTAACAAGGTTTCGACTACCGGGTGCCGGTTATCGGTGAGCTGTAAAACCGGATCATCCGTCATTTCAGGGCGAATGTAGGAATGCAACTGCGCCAGATAGGCAAATGTAGACAACACATCCAACCGGTTCAGTAAATATCCGTTGGTCTGGATGCTTTCACCCTGTTCCAGCACTTTCCGGCATAATTCGCCGAACATACGCACTTCCATTTCCTGAATGCGTTCTTCAGCGTTCAGAACCTTCTCTTCATATTCCTTCAATTCCGGCGTGATATACCGTTCGGAATTCACCAGGGTTTGCTTGCGGATATACGTTTCGGGAATCCGATCCTGATGTGCTTTCGTCACCTCAAGGTAATAACCGAATACTTTATTAAATCCAATCTTAAGGCTGGAAATTCCCAGCCGCTCCCGTTCGGCGGCCTGGAGATTTTTTATCCAATCCTTCCCACCGGTAAGCAAGGTTCGCAAATCATCCAGATCAGGGTCGAGCCCGGTCGCAATGGTTTGTCCTTTCCCAATCTGTACCGGCGGATCGTCAGACAAAGTGTCCAAAATTGTGGAACCGATTGATTCGGTGTCGATGAACTGTTTTGCAAAGTCTTTTGCAGCTTTGGAATCAAGTGAAGTCAGTGTTTTTAGGGTTTCCGGAATCAATTTCAGTGAATCACCCAATGCACGTACTTCTTTGGGGTGAGCTTTTCCCATGCTGATCCGGGATAACACGCGCTCAATATCGATCAGTCGATTCAATTGGTCGCGTAGTTGATTTAACGTGCCCGACACTTTCGTAATTGCATCCACCAAATCCAGACGCTGTTCAATTCGCGAACGATCCGTGAGCGGGCGTGTCATCCAGCGGCGCAATAATCGCCCGCCTCCGGATGTGGCCGTTTCATCCAACACCGAAATTAACGTGCCATGCGTTCCCTGCGTCACCAGAGACTGAAACACTTCCAGATTGCGGATCGTGAAGCCATCCAGCGCCATCACGCCTTCGTCTACGACAGGTTGTAAACGTGACACATGATCCATGGACGTATTTAGGCTGGTTTGGTTGTGGTAGAACATGACACCGGCCGCAATCACTGCCAGGCCCAGATGCTCAACTCCAAATCCCTTTAATGTGGCCACTCCAAAAAAATTCGTTAGTCGTTCATGGCATTCCTTAAAATCAAAAATCCATTCATCCACTTTGGTCACAAACGGCCGCAATTCGCGATACCAACCTTCCGTGGAATAGGTCACCTTATCGGCCACAAGAACTTCACGGGGAGAAAATTTCCGTAGCGCTTCGGGTAAGTCTTTTTCACTGCATTCGCCCATGAAAAACTCACCTGTCGCCGGATCATAGCAGGCATAACCAGCCCTATCTTTCTTTGTGAAAATACAAGCAATGTACTGATTGCTTTTCCCGCTTCGGTCCAAAGTCAGGGTGCCGGGTGTCACCACTTCGACCACTTCCCGCTTGACAATTCCTTTTGCCAGCTTGGGATCTTCCACTTGTTCGCAGATCGCCACGCGATGTCCCGCTTTCACCAATTTGGGCAAGTAATTGTCCAGTGCATGGTGGGGAAATCCGGCCAGCGGCGTATCGGCGGACGCGCCGTGGGACCGTTTGGTCAAAACAATACCAAGAATTCTTGCGGTAACTTTTGCGTCTTCGTTGAAGGTCTCGAAAAAGTCTCCCATGCGGAAAAGCAGCAGCGTATCCGGATATTTCCGCTTGATGGCCTCGTACTGCTTCATCAGCGGCGTTGACGTTTCCGCTTTAGTCATGCGTTCAGGTTCTCTCCGGCTGTGCGAACATTGCCTTCCCGCCGGGTCCATCCCAGACGATCAAAATGTTCAATGAGCGGAATGCCGGTTTTTCGTGTAATGTCGAATAATTCTTTTAACTCGGGCACCGAAAGCGTGTCCGATTTCCGGTAAAATTCTATTAGCGCATCACGCATTTCATCGAATACGGAATTTAACAGCCACAATCCCGGAGGAAATTCCAGCACTTTACCCTGTGCTTTCATCAGATGTAAAAATTCCAACGTTGCCCCCGGGTCCAGTCCAACCGATGCTGACAATGCATTTACATCCAGGGGTTGAAATCCGGATGCCTTCAATTGCATCATGAGCCGGTCCGCCATTTTTTGATCTTTTCCCGAGAGCGAAACGGTATGATCCGCTAAAGCGACGCCTTGCTTATCCACAATGATTTTCCCGGATTTCACCAGATTTTGCAGGACTTTCTGATACCAGTTTTCCTCACCGCCGAATTCGGAGCGAAGATTTTCCTTGTTCATCCGTTTCCGAAGCGGGTTTTGCTGATGAAATTTTTTCAAAATTCCCAAAACAAGACTTTGGTCTTTTTCCAATTGTTGCGAAGACAGAAGCAAACCTTCAGCGACGACAATTTGTGTTGTTTCCATCAGCCATGATTGAATTTCATCCGAAGTTGTGGAAAAGAATCGGGCCCAATGTTTAATCGAATGCGGGGTTCGTCCGCTCTCGTGAACGAACCATTCTAACTGATAGTGAGTTTCCCGCGGAATTTCCAGAGCCGCTTCCTTTCGAATCTTAAAACTTCCCTTCGGACCAGGATGCAAAACTTTCCCGCCGCCGATGGTCATCATGGGTGAATAGGTCCGCAAAATGTAGCGATCGCGCAAAGCGGCGTAAACGGGGTTTTCCAAATCCAGGTTGGCCCGCCAGACACCATCCAATTCCGGATCGGGACCAAATAGTGTCATCCGTGCTAAAATTTCGGCGGTGCCGATGTGAATGCGCACCCGCTGTTTTTCTTTAGGTAATTTGGTCTTCGGCAAAGGCCGGTAATCAACGATCAAATGTTCGCTGGAATGCAACCAGTTTGGTGTGGCAATCTGGGTTCCGCGAAAAACTACGTCCCGCGGCAAATTGCCGATATTCAGCGCCGCCCGGTCACCCAGTTTGACCTGCTCCACATCGGACCCGTGACTCTGGATTTTCCGCACTTTGCCGGTGAGATCGCCGGGAAGAATTTCCACTTCGTCGCCCAGCCTGCATTCCCCGGAAATCACTGTGCCGGTAACGATAGTTCCGAAACCGGCTTTCACAAAACCACGATCCACCGGCAACCTAAAATATGCGCCTGGAGCCGGGAGATCGATTTGTTCCGCCTGAGCCAGTAATTCTTGCCGAAGATCTTCGATTCCTTCACCTGTGGCAGCGGAAGTTCGAATGATGTTTGAAATGTTAAGGTGGGTTGTTTCCGCCAGCGAGCGGATGTCCTGTTCCACCAAATCCAGCCACTCGGGACTCTCCGCTAAATCGCATTTGGTGAGGGCTACAACACAAGAATGAAGTCCCAGTAAATCCAGTATGTGAATATGCTCCCGGGTCTGGGGCATGACACCATCATCAGCGGCAATGACCAAAAGTCCGATGTGAATCGTGGCCACGCCGGCCACCATGTTGCGGATAAATTTCTCGTGCCCGGGAACATCAATGATGGTGATGCGATCGTTAAGAAACGCAAATCCCAGTTCGATGGTCATTCCCCGGCGTTTTTCTTCCTCAAGACGATCGGTATTCACGCCGGTGAGCGCTTCCACCAGCGCTGTTTTTCCGTGGTCGATATGACCGGCTGTTCCGATGACGATCTGGGTCATATATCCAGGGAATTAAGCGTCTCTACGATTTGAGAATCCTGTTCCGGTAAAACAGCTTTTAGATCAAGATAAAATCGATTCCGATTGATAAAGCCAACAATTGATGGCGATCCTGTCCGTAATTGATGAGCAAATTCTGCTACCGATTCGCTTTTCGATGTAAAAACCAAAGCTGCACTTGGAAGTGTTTGGGTGGGTAATGATCCGCTTCCGGCCTCTACCCTGGACAATTCAACGTTTATCGCCCAGCGGTTTACAAGGGAAAGGTTCAGTTTCTCGTATATTACCTGAGCCCGCCCTTGAAGTGTTTTTTGAGATGTGGAAAGCAACTTCAGCGAAAGATTGGCTTCCGGTTGAGCATGAACCAACGCTTCCCACAGCAAGGCAATAGTTATTTTGTCGCAACGGACAGCACGATAAATTGGATCTTTAATGATCTTCCGAATAAAACGCTTTTTCCCGACGATCAATCCGGCCTGAGGTCCGCCTAACAATTTATCACCTGAAAATGTGACCACATCGGCGCCGTTCTTCACAATTTCGGAGACTACAGGTTCATAGGGAAGATCCATCGAAGTTAAATCGGTGAGAACGCCGCTTCCCAAATCGGCAACTAACGGAATGCGTTTTTTCCGGGCTAACTCCGCCAATTCAGTCAATTCAACTTCCGCCGTAAAACCTTCCACCTGATAATTGGAAGTGTGGACCCAAAGAATGCAGCCCGTTTTGGCGGTGATGGCCTTTTCGTAATCGCGTAAGTGCGTCCGATTGGTTGTGCCGATTTCCACCATTTCGGCGCCGGATTTCCGAATAATGTCCGGTATCCGGAACGAACCGCCGATTTCCACTTCCTGCCCGCGGGAAACCACAACCTGCTTCCCTTCCGCCAGCGCATTGAGTGAAAGCAAAACTGCTGCTGCATTGTTATTCACTACGGCGGCGGTTTCTGCACCGGTAAGCGCAGCTAATAATGATCGAAGATGATTCAACCGATTTCCCCGTTCACCGCTTTCAAGGTCCAGTTCCAAATCAGCGTATCCGGCTAACCGTTCCGCCACTTGGTGTAACCATTTTGGGGAAAGCGGGGCCCGGCCCAATCCCGTGTGCAAAACAATTCCTGTGGCATTAATCACCGGTTTGGGACTGCCTTTCAATTGGTTTCGGACAGATTTTCCAATAGTAGCGATATGTGCTTTTTTTGATAGCGTGGAGCCTGATTCCTGCAACTTCGAACGAAGTTGGGAAAGTTGATCCCTGATCAGTGACCGGAGAACAAGATGGTTGATGTGGTTCATATCCGTCAGCGTTTCCAAAACAGCGGAAACGGAAGGTAAAGACCGAAGATGTTCATTGGATTTTGGCATAAACTAAAATTACATGGAATAAGAAGGGAAACCCAAGGATCATCCCAAGACTTTTAAGCAGTTTTTCGAAGTCGCAGCGCCAGAAATACTGCCGGGACCAAGATAATCGCCATAGCGGGAAAAACCCAGCGTACACCTTCATTTTCCGCAATCATTCCGCTTAGACCGGAGGCAAGCGCGCCCACACCGAAATTCAGGAAAAAACTAATCCCGTAGCCCAATCCACGATGCGACTCCCGGGTCAGGTCCGCGATGAGGGAATTCCCCACCGGTTGGAAGTTGAAGTGAACTGCACCCAGTAAGATGCCAAATCCTACCAGGATCAATCCGGAGGTGAACCCAAGCGCTGCCAGAAGAGGAATATTTAAAAGCACAATCCAGAACACAAGTTTAGAGCGGGAGAAGTGATCGCCCAAATATCCGCCGGTAATTTGTCCGATGATACCGGCAGAAAGGACCAAGGTCATCAAAGCGCCGCCACGCATTGTGGCGGACAGACCGTCCATCCAACCTTGGGTTTGTTGTGCAAAATGGGTGGGAAGGAAGGTTGTGAATCCGGCATAAGCAAGCCCTACAAGAACGGCGACCGAATAGTAGAGTATCAGTCCGGATCTATTGGTATTCTTTTCCGGTGTTTCGGTTACTTCTTGTTTTGGATGGGGATTTTTCCGAAGAGACCATAATACCATTAATGCCAGACAGCCGTTAAATATGGCCATGACCAGGTAAGCCCAGCGCCACCCTAAAGTGTCGGTTGTAAATGAAGCAATCAACGGCCCGGCCGCCAACCCAATGGATCCGGCGATTCCATGAACAGCCATACCGCCGGAAAGACGTTTGACACTCTTGGAGATTAAGGTAAGCCCGGCCGGATGATAAATACTGACGGAAAGACCCAGGATGCAAAGTCCCACCGTAAAACCGACTAATCCGGAGGCTGTAGCAATCACCAGCGATGCAAGGATACTCCCGGAGTAGTACACCAATAATAGGTTTCGGCTTCCGATCCGGCTTTCCAGCCACCCGGAAGGAATGGCGCCCAAACCAAACATAAAAGAGCCGAGCATTGCCACAACACCAAGCGTATCCAGTCCGGATCCGAATTCCGCTTTGAGAACCAACAGAATATTCGGCAGGATCATCATGAAGGCGTGGACGGAAAAATGGGACGCCCCGGTGATCCAAAGAACTAATTTTTCATTTTTTGACATGTGTTAAAATAAAAAACCCTCTTCGATCATTTGTGATGAAGAGGGCTTTGAAACACGTTTGATTTTATCGCTTTTCCGCAATCCGTGCAGCTTTGCCGCGGAGGGATTTCAGATAGTTGAGCTTTGCCCGTCGGACTTTCCCACGTCGAACTACATCTATTTTAGCGATCATGGGTGAATGAAGGGGGAATATTCGCTCTACGCCAACACCACTGGAAATTTTCCGGATGGTAAAGGTTTCTTCGATACCGCCGCCTTTCCGACCGATGACCACACCCTGAAAGCGTTGAATACGTTCCTTGCCGCCTTCCACGACCCGGACATCCACAGCCAGTGTGTCACCGGGAGCGAAGTCCGGGACTTCTTTCTTTAGATATTCTTTTGTGGCTTCTTGTAATTTGTTCATCATGTTCTCCACTCAATCAGGGGTTCCGGAATCTCGGTCACCGGATTCCCGATTGCTATTCGTTTGTTGTTGATATTTTTCCCAAAGATCAGGACGCCGGATTTGGGTTCTTTTTTCCCGTTTTTCCTGACGCCAGGTTTCAATTTTTTTATGATGTCCCGATAAAAGAATATCCGGTACATCCAAACCGCGAACCGTACGAGGCCGCGTATACCAGGGTGCATCCAACAGCTCATCCGAATGGGAATCGGTCAGAGCCGAATCCAAATCGTTTAGGACACCGGGGATCAGTCGAACCATGCTGTCAATCATGATCATGGCCGGTAATTCGCCTCCGGAAACCACGTAATCGCCAAGGGAATACTCTTTTGGCTTTAGTAGCTCCTGCACGCGTTCGTCAATCCCTTTGTAATGTCCGCAAATAAACAGGAATTGATCCTGTTCCATTTCCCGCTCCGCGATGGACTGATCCCATCGATCGCCCTGGGGCGACGGGCAAACAAACCGAAATTCATCGGTGTTTCCGACGGAATCGACTGCTTTTAGCAGCGGTTCCGCCATGAGAATCATCCCCGGACCGCCGCCGAAAGGTTCATCGTCGATTTGATGGTAATTCCCTTCGCCAAAATCACGGAGATTGACGGTCTGAAATTCCGCCAGACCTTTGTCCACAGCCTGGCGGAGAATACTGTTGGTTACAATGCTGTCAATGATCTGCGGAACCGGTGTGACAACGACAAAGCGTTTCACTCCATCAATCCATCCATAGGATGGATGACGACGATTCCTTCTTCCACATCCACCGATTTCACAATTTCGGGGATTACGGGAATGAGCACTTCTTTGTCACCTTGTCGAATGACATAAACATCATTCGTCGGTAACCAGAGTATTTCGCTCAATTCCCCAATATAGTCGCCAACATCAGTAATCACGGAAGATCCCATAAGATCTTCAGAAACCAGGAGAATGTCATCCTGTTCATTGACCCGGGCAAACAGGGTTTGCCCGATCAGGGATTCAGCTTCCGCACGGGAATCGATCCCGTCAAACTGAAACCGGATGCGTTTCCCCAATCCCACTTTTTTAATGATGTGGGTTTCCCGGCTGTATCTTTCGGACATTCCGAGAAAAAGAGGATTCCCATCGATATAGGTTTCGAAGTAACGTGATAATGGACGCAGACGTACTTCCCCCTTCAGGCCCGCGGCCTGAGTAATACGTGCGATCGGAAATAGTCGGGAATCAGGCATTGGTATTCCAATTACTGGTCTATGACATCCAAACGGGCTCGTTTGCCCCCTTCTTTTGCATTGATAGCAAAAACAAGTGAACGAAGTGCGCTGATATTTTTACCACCTTTACCGATTACTTTTCCATAATCGCCATCTCCGACGGTCAATTCGTAAATAATCCGTTTCTCGGTTTCCACAGCATTGATTTTTACTTCGTCCGGTTTATCAACCAGTTGCTTTACGACGGTTAAGATGAAGTCCTCCATAGTCCTGTTCTCCTCCAATCTCAGCTATTAATCGTCCTTTTGTTCCTCAGCCTGATTGTCCTCTTCTTCCTTTGCGTCACTGTCCTTCTGTTCTTCAGATTCAGATGTTTCGTCTTCTGTCTTTTCTTCCTCAGGCTCCGAGGTTTCTGAAGTTTTGTCACCGTCATTTTCTGTAGCTGCTTCTTCCTGGGATTCTGTTGACGGTTCAGGTTCGGATTTAGATGTCTCCTCTTCCGGTAATTCTTTTTCAGAAGCTTCTTCTGTTGATTCAGTCGGTTCCGGCTCTTCCTCAGCTTTTGGCGCTTCAGCCGGAGTTTCCGTTTCTTCCGCTTTTACAGGTTCCGGATTTTTTTCTTCTTCCGGTTCCGCTTTGGCTTCCGTTTCAATGGATTCTGCTTCTTCAGCTTTTTCCTCTACTGGAACTTCCTCAACTGCTTCGGGTTCAGCTTCTTTTTTCGGGGCAGGTTTGGCCGCAGATTCTTTTTTCCGGGTTTCCCGGTTCATGGTCCACTTTTCCATTTCTTTACGAATGGAATCTTCGTCCAATCCTTGTTGAGTCAAATGCCATTTGAAAGCCAGACCGGCACGTTTTAAGATTGCGTGAACCGCATCCGATGTTTGTGCACCGGTTTCCAGCCAATGAAAGATTCGATCTTCTTTGAGGACGTAATTGTTTTCCTTATCCCGGGCAATTGGGTTGTACCACCCTAATTCTTCGATGGCCGCGCCATCCCGACGTTTCCGTGAGTCCATCACTACTACCCGGTAAAACGGACGATTCCGCCGCCCAATACGTTTCAATCTTATTTTAATCGCCAATCGTATATCTCCTTAGTTCAATGTCCTATCATAGGGCCCATCCCGGGAAATTGACCGGGCAGACCGGGACGTTTCATACGTCCCATGTTTTTCATCATTTTCTGCATCATTGCAAAATTTTTCAATAGCTGATTCAGTTCCTGAACGGATCGCCCTGAACCCTGTGCAATTCTTTTCCGACGACTGCCATTGATCATCATCGGATTTTTCCGTTCATCCGGAGTCATGGAATTGATCAATGCTTCCATCCAGATTATTTGCCGGTCGTCCATGTTCATCCCCTTGAGCGCTTTCCGCGGAATTCCGGGAATCATACCCAACAGTTGACTCATGGACCCCATCTTCCGGAGCTGTTGCATCTGGTCGCGGAAATCTTCCAAATCAAATGAATTCTTCTCCAGTTTTATCCGGAGTTTTTCCGCCGATTTCTCATCGATCACTTCTTTGGCTTTTTCCACCAGAGTGACCACATCTCCCATTCCCAGAATCCGGTCCGCAACACGGTTTGCATCAAACAGTTCCAGGCCGTCCGGCTTCTCAGATATCCCAAGAAATTTAATTGGTTTTCCGGTGACCTCCCGGATAGAAACCGCTGCACCGCCACGGGCATCGCCATCCATTTTTGTCAGGATCACGCCGGTAAGTTCCAACGTCTCATTAAACGCTTCGGCAGAATTCACGGCATCCTGGCCTGTCATTCCATCGACCACAAACAGAATCTCGTCAGGTGAGGCAACGTTCGCTACCTGACGTATTTCCGTCATCATGGCTTCATCCACATGAGACCGCCCGGCGGAATCAATGATCACTACGTCCGCATCGGAATTTCGGGCATCTTTCAGCCCTTTTTCAACTATCTTAACCGGTGTTGATTTCAAATCGGCAATAACGCCAACACCCACTTGTTTTCCCAGGATTTCCAATTGTTTCACTGCCGCAGGGCGAACCATATCAGCAGCGATCATGACTGGCTTTTTCGATTGACTTTTCAGTTTGTAAGCCAACTTTGCTGCAGTGGTCGTTTTTCCTGCACCCTGGAGTCCGGCCAGTAAAATAACTGTTGGCTTTTGGGAAGCCGTAACCAAATCGTTGGATTCTGTTCCCAGAAGTCCAACCAATTCTTCATGAATGATCTTGATAAATTGTTCGCCGGGACGGATGGATTTGATCACTTTGGTCCCTTCCGCCCGTTCACTGACTTGTTTGACAAAATCCCGGGCAACACGGAAATTCACGTCGGCATCCAAAAGGACGCGGCGGATTTCGCGCGCTGTCGTCCGGATATTCGTGTCGGTAATTTTCCCTAAGCCGCGAAGATTCCGGAAGATAGTGTCGAAACGATCTGTGATTTGCTCAAACATGCGAATGATTCAAATTCAATTCAAGTATAGCAGATAAAATTAGAAGTAATTCAAGTCCAATCCAAAATAAATGGTAATCGGCGAGACACCATTTAACTCATCTCTCTATATTGGGCTTTTGATCAGTGCCGGTTTCCGCATTTCCTGGAAACCGGCACCCTCCGAATTATACGTTCTTTTGCATATCTTTTATTTTAAATATCATCATAATAACCAGGAAAGTAACGATGATGGTAAACACAACCAGACTTTTCCGCCGGTTGCCATATTCCTTAAGGCTTTTTTGAGCACCATCAATTGCCGCTGATATTGCTTTGTATCCGGGAGCTGCAGTTTTTTCCACTGCTTTAATGTTAAAGCTATGGATTGATGTTCGGGTTTGGATCAAAGCCCGATGGGAATCGTCCAGGAAAGAATACAAATCGCTGACTTCCATACCCTTTTGCTCAGCCTGGTTAATCAGCGAATTGGCCAAAGCTGTTTCCTGCTTCAGGCTATCAATAACTGTGTACATTTTATTGGAAAGCGCCGCTGCTTTATTTCCATGTAAATCATGGCAGGTCTTGCAGACAAACGTCTTAGTCCCGGATTTCAGCGCTTCATCGGTAAAATGCTCAATATCATGATTGCCATGACATTCCACGCATTGTTTGTCGCCATTCTGGACCATATTGAAATTCAGGTGACTGGCAATAAACAACTGGCGGTTATTGACATGACATGTTCCACAAATATCCGCGATTGTGACGACATTCGGCGGCTGGGCACCGTGGTTTCCATGGCAATCATTACAGGCCGGCGCTCCGGTATCTTGTCCTTCCAGAAGCGCTTTACCATGGACCGATTTTTTATATTTATCAAACTGATCGGTGGGAATACCAAATTCCGCCATATAATCTTTATCACCATGGCAATGATTACAAGTTTCGGGAACATGCGTCGCGTATACCGGTGACCGGGGATCTTCCTTTGGCAAAATGCCGTGAACACCATGACAACTGGTACAGACCGCAACTTTCTGATTTCCCTTCTTCAGCAACAAACCATGTTTGCTGGTCCAGTATTGCTGGATCTCGTCCGTACGGACGGTAGCACTGTATTTACGCATATAGTTGGGATCGTTGTGGCATTTTCCACAAAAATCAGGTTGATCCGTCCGCTCCGGAGCGCCAACAAATGTGTCATTATCCCACATGGCTGCATCAGCATCGTCAAATGCTGTGGGATCACCCCCATGACAATCGGCACAACTCAAACCAAGTTTGATATGCACATCTTCATCAATATGCGTCATGACCTGCACATCCAAATCTTCATCAATGTCAGTATGGCAGGTGTAACAAGCATCTTTTTTTATGTCTTGCCCATACAGTGACAAGCCGATGACAAGAAAAGTCAGAATTGCGTGCTTCATACCGAGTATCCCCAAATTGTCATTGCGATAATAAAGATCAGTACAAGAATGCCGATAATTGTCCAGACCTTCGTACTCCGGGAATCCGGATCGCCGGCATGCCGATCCAGGAATGGGACCAGCAACCAAATCACTCCTCCGACCATAAAGATCAGGATTCCGAATAGTTCACCTTCCATAAACATGAAATGCGCCGGTATTTGCTTCAAAGTTTGGAACATAAACATAAAATACCACTCCGGTCGTATTCCCGCCGGAGCCGACGAAAGTGTATCGGCTTTATTCCCCAATTCCCACGGAAAGAATAATGCCAGAAGTGCAATCAAATTGATGACCACTAACCAAACGGTCATATCCCGCATGACAAAACTGGGAAAAAAGGTGATGGAACCGCGCTTTTTTTCCGGATGCCGTTCCAGTTTTGGCGGAACGCTCATACCCTGGAACTGGATCAGCATAAGGTGAACTACCAAAATAAAAACAGCGATCAACGGCAAGACCGCCACATGAATGCCATAGAATCGGGTCAGGGTTGCACCGCTGACTTCATCGCCTGCGCGCAGCACTTTAAGAATAATATGTCCGACGCCGGGTAAGGCACCGGCGATATCTGTACCTACTTTCGTTGCAAAATAGGACAATTCGTTCCAGGGAAGAAGATAACCTGAGAATCCAAATCCCAGAGCGACAAACAGCAACAACATGCCGGAAACCCAGGTCATTTCACGAGGTTTGCGATAGGCTTTGGCAAAAAACACAGTGAACATATGTAAAAAGATAAACAGGATAAACAGGTTCGCCGACCAACTGTGTGTTTCCCTTACCAACCAGCCAAAACTGACTTTACTTACGATGAATTTCACACTCTCAAACGCTGTGTTCATCCCGGGTTGATAATAAAATGTGAGCAAGATACCGGTAAGGATTTGGACGATGAACAGGAAAAGAGCCACGCCGCCCAGGTAATACCAGACGGTTCCGTAGAAAACGGGCACTTCCTTCTTTTTTGCAAATTTGACGGCCGCATCCAAACTGACACGTTCATTGATCCAATCATAAATCTTCATTAGGCGGCCTCCCCTTTCATAACGATCACTTTGTCATTCCGGACCTTGGCGATCATTCGGGTTAACGGCCTTGGAGGCGGACCGGAGATATTTCCGCCATTCAGATCATATAAACCATTGTGGCAGGCGCACCAGATAACCTGAGAGTCCGGTTTGTACTGAACCGTACAACTCAGGTGTGTGCAGGTTGCGTTCATGGCAATAAATTCACCACTTTTTTTCCGGATTACAATAACCGGTTTACGGCCGAATCGAACAATCTTCGCTGTGTTTTTCGGAAAATCCGAAACGGACCCGGCTTCAACCTGATTGACGGAAATATTTGCTTGTTTTGGCGGTATCATATATTTCACCAAAGGATAAAAGATCGTCCCAAGCCAGGCGATCACGCCGACACCAAGGAATCCATCGATGAATTTTCGGCGGGATTTGGATTGAATTGCTTTTTGAGGTTCCTGAGCCATCGTTTCTCCCTTAAATAATTTGAGTCATTGATTCGTGAGTAGTTTCTGGATTAATGTATTTCAATGATTTAACGTGCTTGTTCAACCGGTATTCCGGTCAGAAATATTTTCTTTAAAAATAATACTCATTTGATTGCCCCCTCTGTAAATTTTATTACTTCTAACTATAAATAGAAGTTCTCTCTCCGGATGGCTGTACAAAATAACAAGATCAATGTATAATTCATTATTAATGTCTTGAATGGGCTGCTTTTTCTTTAAGCATATTCTCGTGTTTAATTTGTACTTTGGCCGCCAAATCATCCAAATTTTCTACGTTCATCATAAAATTGATTTCCGATCGAATTCTTGTCCATTTATTATGAAATGGGCAGGGTTGGGTACTGGAACAGGGATCCAGTCCAATCACACAGATTTCTTCATCGGGTTCGGGACCATCTATCGCTTCAACAATATGCTCAATATGAATTTCCTTTGGATCGCGTGCCAGCATGATTCCGCCGTGCCGACCGCGAATAGCTTTTAAAAAATTAAATTTGACCAGGGTTTGGATAATTTTAGCAAGAAAGGGTTGGGGAATATTATACGACTCTGCAATTTCACTAATAAGTGTGGGTTCCGGCGATTTTTTTACGGCCAGATAGATCATAGCCTGGATTCCATATTCCGCTGATTTTGAGTAGAGCATCTTTAACGAATTACCGGTTGAGAGTTATTATCCATTGGTTGCTTTAACACCTTATTCCGGGTGTTGATATGTACTGGGCCTTTTTCTATCATTTCCAAGTTCGAATTTTAAAATATTTTAATAAACCAATACAAGATATAGATATCCTTTTTTATACTATTAAGTAATCCAAAATAATTACCCCGAGCCCCCAAAGGAGCCCGGGGTAATAGGACGTTTCAACGATAGGATTTATTTCAACAATACCATCTTTATTTGATGAATATCCGTTCCATGACTCAACCGTGCAAAATAAATGCCGGCAGAAGCATATTGTCCCGAGCCAGTGCGGCCATCCCAGGAAATTTGATGATGACCTGGAGCGTAGGTATCATCAACCAGACCTCGAACTCGATTTCCAAGCAAGTCATAAATTTCGATCTTTACCCGGGATGCTTCAGGTATATCGAATACGATTGTTGTCGTCGGGTTAAATGGGTTGGGATAATTTTGCCGTAAAGCAAAGGCCGTTGGTAGTTCGGACTCCTCACCGGTTGCCATTGTATTATGCATAGTGGCTGCTTCCGTTGCCGCCTCTGCCAAAGTCATATCCGGAATTCCATCAGCCGGATCGTCATTATGACAACTGAGACAGGAATAGGCTGGAGATAAACTGGCTGGACGGGTATCATCGTCCAGAACGGCAGAGCCATCATCCGTAAACATGGAAAGAGTATCCGCCGCTATCCGGACGATATGAGACCGGACATCAGCTTTATATCCGCTCTGTCCCTGAGTCGTTCCTGATTTTGCTGCATAAGGCATATGGCATTCCACACAATCATGAGTCCCTGCGTGGGTCAGGTTGGCTGACTGAGTTGGATGGCAGGAGGAACATTCAATCTTGATGCCCTCACCATTCCAAAGTACTCGTTTATGGGGATCGTGACA
>CAZJWP010000043.1:0-13318 GCA_964549745.1 uncultured bacterium
TCACCACAAGCGCTGCCGCTCCATCACTAATTTTTGAAGCATTCGCTGCCGTAATGGTCCCATCCTTTTTGAAAGCGGGACGGAGGTTAGGCAATTTGTCAAAATTCACTCGTCCCGGTTCTTCATCCTGATCCACCAAAATCGGATTCCCCTTTCGCTGCGGGACGGAAACACCAACGATTTCATTGTCAAATAGGCCGCTGGACTGAGCTTTGATCGCCCGTTTGTAGGATTCAGTTGCAAAGGTATCCTGAGCTTCCCGGCTAAATTCACGATCGATGGCACAAAGTTCTGCGCAATTCCCCATATGCTGATCTGTATACACATCCCAGAGCCCGTCCTTGATCATACTGTCCACGATCTGTCCGTGTCCCATCCGATATCCGGATCGAGCTTTGGACAATAAATATGGTGCCTGTGACATGTTTTCCATCCCGCCGGCAACGATACAATCAGCATCGCCGACCTGGATGGCCTGGGTGGCTAACATGACAGCTTTCAGTCCTGATCCACACATTTTATTAATGGTGAGACATTCCACTTCCAAGGGAAGGCCCGAACGGATCGCCGCCTGGCGTGCCGGGGCCTGTCCAAGTCCGGCCGGAAGTACATTGCCCATAATGACTTCGTCTACGATTTGGGGATCAATCCCGGCGGCTTCAATCGCCGCGCGTATGGATGCGGCGCCTAAATCCGGTGCCGATACGGAAGAAAGGTTTCCCTGAAAAGAGCCCACCGGGGTTCGCCGTGCGGACAAAATAACAACGGGATTCAATGATGACATGGGGTAATTCCTATTAAAGCTTCAGGTTGTGTTGTGTAATTGAGAATAGGATAAATTGCCTGCCTCGCGGCATGGATAATTGCTTCTTGAAATACCATAAAAGATCTGCGTCAATCCTCTTGTGAACAATCCTGTCTGTATGTTTTCCACTGGGGAAGAAATCAGTACGAGAAATTAGCCATAAGAAAGGTTAAATCATGGACTTTTCCGCAGCATTTAGTTGTGATTATTGGCTTTCTCGTATGCGTTAATGATTTTTCGAACCAGGGCATGACGGACCACATCCTGATCCGTGAGCGTCGCAAACCCAATCCCATCAATTTTACCAAGAAGGTCGATCACCTGTACCAGGCCCGATGTAGACGTTTTGGGTAAATCAATCTGGGTAATATCACCGGTAATTATGGCTTTGGAATTCACCCCCAATCGTGTTAAAAACATCTTCATCTGCATGGAGGTTGCATTCTGTGCTTCGTCCAGAATCATAAATGCCTGGTTCAGCGTACGGCCACGCATATAGGCCAGGGGAATAACTTCAATTACATTTTTCTCTAACAGCGGTTTCAAACGCTCCCGGTCGATCATATCCCCGAGTGCATCGTAAAGCGGAGCTAAATAAGGATCCACTTTCTCTTTGAGATCGCCGGGCAGGAATCCAAGATTCTCACCCGCTTCCACAGCCGGGCGGCAGAGGATAATTCGCTCCACTTCATGATTTTCAAGGGCCGCAACTGCGAAGGCTACCGCGATGTACGTTTTTCCTGTCCCTGCCGGTCCGACGGAAAAAACGATATCATTTGCTCGTACCAATTGGGAATAAGTTTCCTGTCCGGGTGTTCGCGGTGTGATCGCTCCTTTTCGTCCATAGTGGATGACTTTATCCATGCCATTGGAATTGTGTCCGTTTTCCACTTTAATAACAGTCACAAGATTAGTGACATCTTTTTGAGTCAGATGTCCTTTTCGACTGATGGTTTGTAGCATCTCGTGGAAAATTTCAGTAATCTGATTCACCTCCGGTTCGTCACCATCAAGAATCACTTCATTTCCACGAACAACTATCTTTGTTCCGAAGTTGGATTCGAGGATCGCCAGGTGACCATCTTGGGGACCCAACAACATTTGTAAATCCGCACCTTTTATTTCAATTGTCTTTTTCAAAACTCAATAACCATCCTAACTTTTGAAGTCAAATTTACACCTTCAATGCAAACTGGACTCAAACAACTGCGACATTCTCTCGCATCCCCCCATCTGATCACGATCATACTTGCTTTCTTTTTGATCCATTGTTCCGGGCCAGAAAATACACGTCAGAGAAACCTGGAACAAAATGCGGATTTTCTCAAAAAGCAGGCACAGCTCCAATGGGATCAGCGGGATCACGAAAAACATGCAAGACAGGCTTTGTTTTTCTGGGGCAAAGTACTTACAATACGCCCGAACGATTCAGAAGTCAATATTTTGTATAGCCGGGCTTGTTTCTTTGTCGCCCGGTACTGGGAAAAAGAAAAAGCCGTACAGGATAGCTTATATCAATCCGGGAGTGATCAACTGGAGCGTATGTTGTTTCCGGATACGCTAAGACAGGAGGTGCTTCTTACATCTCAGGATTCTTTTGAAATTCAAACAAAATTTATCGATCAAATTCCGGCCGGACAAATGATCCCGCTTTATTGGTGGGCTAAAAATAAAATTCACAATTTAATTGACCAATCCGTGCTGGAACGAATGAATGAACGTGAAGTGCTGGAATCCGCACTCCACCGAATTCTCAATTCCAATCCGACGTATGACAATGGTGGTATATACCGCTTGTTCGGAACGTTCTACGCCCGTCTTCCCGGTGTAGAATTGGAACGGGCTGAATCCTATTTCAAACAAGCCCGGGATGCTTATCCCAATTGTTTTGCAACCGTTGTACAACAAGCCCAATATTTGGATACAAAAGCCGGGTACCGGGACCGTTTTCATGAAGAACTAACCTGGGTAGTAGAACAAAATCCAATGGTCAATCCGGATCTGATGCCGGAAAACACTTTAGATCAAAAGCTGGCTAAACAACTTCTGGATGAGGAATCCTTTCTATTTGAATAACCTATATTGGTTGGGAGCTAAGTTTTGATAGCCGCCCTCTTTTGGATTATTGGCTGTATTCTATTGATATTGATCATTTTGATGGTCCTTCCTTTATATTTCAAAATGAACGGCCGCTATCTGGATACAGTCGAAACAAATGAGATGGATGGAACGCTTCAATTTGGCAGTCGGACATTCGGATTTCAATTCAATATCCAAAACAGACACCATGTGGAAGTTGGGCCGTATTCCAAACCGTGGTTCAGTTTTAGAACCAGAGCGCAAAAGCAACCTATGCGAGGCCGATCAGACTCAAGATCGATCTCAAAACATGCTGTACCAAGAGCGCACTGGTTCCGCTGGCTTCAAAAATCGATTCACTTCCATACATTCGACCTGACCGGCCGACTGGGATTTGAAAACCCCATGACCACAGGTTTGGTTTTCGGTATCCTATCCGCTGTCAGGAACAGCCTTCAATTACCATCGGTTCGATTCGCAGTCACTCCGAAATTTCAGGCCACCCCGAATACGGACCTTAAAGGCTGCCTGGCGTTCCATTTTCGGCCGGTTATCGTTCTGTGGCACGGACTCCTTGCTTTGATTAAATTGCGTCAATGAAATGAGGTTTTTATGGCCATATCAGACTTAATAAAATCGACATTAGAAGAATTACAGGATTTAATGGTTTCCAAGACCGTGGTGGGTGATCCTGTTCAGGCAGGTGATCATACCGTGATTCCTGTTTCCCAGGTGATGTTTGGATTCGGTGGCGGCGGTGGCAGTGACACAACCAAATCCGAATCGAACCCGACGGAGGGCGAAGGAATCGGCGGCGGTTGGTCCATTAAACCGGTGGCTTTTGTCGTGATCGGACCGGATGGTTCGAAACTCCTGACGATTGGAGAAAAGGAAAGCGCCGTTTCCAAACTGATCGATCTGGCGCCAAAGGTTGCGGAGACTGTAAAAGATTTTGTACAATCGAAGGAAGTAAAAGACAAAAAGTCTAATTCTGATAAACAGAACAAATCATCGAAAGAGTGAGGGGAATTTTATGACAAGACCTTTAAGCGTAACCGATTACATGGCGAAAGAATGTATCACTTTTACACCGGACCAGAATGTATTGGAAGCAATCCAGATTTTACTGCGGAATAAAATCTCCGGCGCTCCGGTAATTGACCCTGAGAACAATATTGTTGGCGTTTTATCTGAGAAAGACTGCCTCAACGTCATCGTGGAAGCATCTTATCACAATGATCCCGGTAAACTGGTAAAAGAACTTATGTCCACTAACGTTCATACCGTGGATTCGGAAGCGAGCTTGATGGATGTGGCGGCGAAATTTGTCAATACCAACTTTCGGCGGTTCCCGGTGGTGACCAAGGGAAAACTGGTGGGACAGATCAGCCGCCGTGATGTTCTGCGGGCGATTGAGGCGTTGCGCGGTTAAGCATACCGATATTTACTAAAAAAAGGCTGAGTTTTACTCAGCCTTTTTTATTTCTACAATACCCTAAATCCCATTATTTCTTCAACAATGTAATCCCCAGCTCATCCAACTGCTTTTGTGGAACCGGGCTGGGAGATTCATCCATCAGTGAAGCCGCCGATGTGGTTTTCGGAAATGCGATCACATCGCGAATGTTTGCTGTCTTGCAAAGCAGCATGATCAACCTGTCATAACCAAAGGCAATTCCACCATGAGGCGGCGCGCCATAGCGCAAGGCTTCCAACAGGAAACCGAACTTTGCCTGTGCTTCTTCATCGGAAATCCCCAAATGCCTAAACACCTGTTTCTGCACCTCCCGCTGATGAATACGGATCGATCCGCCGGCAATCTCATAACCGTTCATCACCAGGTCATATCCACGGGAATAAACCTGATCCGGGTGCTCGTCCATTTTGGGTAAATCTTCCAGCTTCGGAGATGTAAACGGATGATGCACCGCCACATAGCGCTGTTCGTCTTCATCCCATTCGAACATGGGCATATCCACCACCCAACAGGGTTTGAATACATCCGGAGACGCCAGGTTTTCACGACGGGCGATTTCACAACGCAGGGCGCCCATGGCCGTTTGCGCCACTCGTTTGGCATCGCCGATCATAAACAGAACTGACCCGTCTTTGAGTGAAATATCTTCGATCAGCTGGCTCTGCAATTCAGGACTGAAAAACTTTGAAATCCCTCCGGTTAGCTGTCCATCCGTCACTTTCATCCACGCTAAACCTTTGGCGCCAAACGGTTTTACAAACTCGGTTAATCCGTCGATCACTTTCCGGGAATAACTTTCTCCGCCAGTCCAGACTAACCCCTTCACACATTCCGCTGATTTAAAAGCGTTGAAGTCAGACTGATCGGTATACGCCTTTAGATCAATCAGGGACAAATCATAACGCAAATCCGGTTTATCACTTCCGTACGTGTCCATGGCATGTTCAAAGGTCATGACCGGGAATTTCTCCGGCAAGTCCACATTCAGAATGGATTTGAAAACCTGTCGAGTCAAACCTTCCGCCACGGATTGTATATCTTCTTCATCCACAAAAGACATTTCCATGTCAATCTGGGTGAATTCCGGTTGCCGGTCGGCCCGCAAGTCCTCATCCCGAAAACATTTCACGATCTGGAAATACCGGTCGAATCCGGACACCATGAGTAACTGCTTGTACGTCTGAGGAGACTGAGGCAGCGCGTAGAATTTGCCTTTGTGGATTCGGCTGGGCACCAGGTAATCCCGGGCGCCTTCCGGTGTGGACTTCATCAGCACCGGCGTTTCGATCTCAAAAAAGTTCTGTTCGTCCAAATATTTTCGCACAACCTGCGAGGTGCGATGCCGAACAGCCAGTGTATTCTGTAATTCTTCGGTTCGCAATTCTAAGTAACGGTATTTCAGCCGGAAATCTTCCAGCGCCGATTCGCGATCGTTGATCATAAAGGGCAATGGATCGGATTCGCTGAGCAATTCCATTTCCGTCACCATCACTTCAATCTCGCCGGTGGGAAGGTTGGGGTTCACCAGCCCTTCTCCACGATATTGAACTTTGCCGGAAACAGCCAGCACGTCTTCGATCGACAATTTTTTGGCGGCGTTGAAATCGCCGGTGTAATGCTCCGAATCAAAAACCACCTGGGTTTTGCCGTACCGATCACGAAGATCGATGAAAATAATCTGTCCATGAAATCGGATGGAATGGATCCAGCCGTTCAAAGTCACCTGTTGATCGACCGCTGCTTTGGTTAATTCGCCGCAGGTATGGGTTCGCTTCATGTTCATAATGTACTCAATTGTATTAATTCCTTGTGTGAATGTTACTGACGCCGTCATTCCGGGTCAATCGGAACACCGACCGGAAACAAAAAAACCGCCTGGGTCGCAAGCGGTTTTGATTGGACGTAAAAACGCAATTATCTTGCGACAACGTGCAATCGGTTCATCGCTCGCGCCAGCGATGCGGAGGAACGGCTATGATCCATATCTTTCGTCTTCAGTCTTTCTTCCGCCCGTTCCAGGGATTCTTTCGCCCGTTTGGCATCAATCTCATCCTGGAATTCGGCGGTTTCCAACAAAAGCAGAACCTGGTCGCCTTTGATGTCCGCATAACCACCGCTGGTTGCCAACCAGCGATCACCATCGGAAGACACAACCTTCACCGGACCCACGTCCAGCGCGATCATGGCTTCCGCGTGTCCTCCCATGACACCGAATGAACCGTCCACACCGGGGCACCGAACGTAAGAGATTTCCTCTTCGGAGATGACCCGGGTGGGTGTAACAATTTCCAGATGAAAAGCGCTCATTATGCTGCTGCCAGTTTTTTACCTTTTTCTTCAGCTTCGTCAATCGTTCCCACATAACGGAAAGCCTGCTCAGGCAAATCATCAACGTCGCCGTTCAAGATGGCTTCAAATCCGCTCACCGTATCTTCCAGGGAAACATAACGTCCCGGTGTTCCCGTGAACTGTTCCGCTACAAAGAAAGGCTGAGACATAAAGCCCTGGATTTTCCGGGCGCGGGCAACGGTCAGTTTATCTTCATCTGACAGTTCGTCCATACCCAGGATGGCGATGATGTCGCTTAATTCACGATATTTCTGCAAAATCTGCTGCACGTTCCGTGCTGTAGAATAATGCCGTTCACCAACGACACGGGGATCAAGAATTCGTGAGGTGGAAGCCAATGGATCCACAGCGGGATAAATTCCTAATTCCGTGATCTTACGGTCCAACACGGTGGTGGCGTCCAGGTGCGCAAAGGTGTTGGCCGGAGCCGGGTCGGTCAGGTCGTCCGCCGGGACATATACAGCTTGTACGGATGTGATCGAACCTTTCTTGGTACTGGTGATTCGCTCTTGCAAAGCACCCATTTCGGTCGCCAAAGTCGGTTGATAACCCACGGCTGAAGGCATACGTCCCAACAGGGCGGATACTTCCGAACCGGCCTGGGTAAACCTAAAAATATTGTCCATAAAGAACAGCACGTCACGACCTTCTTCATCACGGAAATATTCCGACATGGTCAGTCCGGACAGTGCGACGCGAAGACGAGCTCCCGGCGGTTCATTCATTTGTCCAAAAACCATAACCGTCTTGGAAATCACACCGGTTTCGGTCATTTCGCGGTAAAGGTCGTTCCCTTCACGGGTCCGCTCACCTACACCAGCAAATACGGAATAACCGCCGTGTTCGGTGGCAATATTACGGATCAATTCCTGGATTAATACCGTCTTACCCACACCGGCGCCGCCGAAGAGTCCGGTCTTACCGCCACGGGTGTAAGGTTCCATCAGATCCACCACTTTAATGCCGGTGACCAGCACTTCTGTGGAGGTGGTTAAATCTTCCAATTTGGGAGCATCGCGATGAATCGGGTTGACCTTTATATCTTTGGGCATGGGATCTTTCCCATCGATCACATGACCCAGCACATCAAACAAACGCCCCAGTGTTTCGGGACCGATGGGTACGGAAATCGGATGGCCGGTGTCCACAACATCCACACCACGGGCCAAACCGTCGGTGGAATCCATGGCCACAGTGCGTACGATGGAATCGCCCAAATGCTGAGCCACTTCCAGAACCAGCTTACTGTCGCCCCGGTCCACTTCCAGTGCGTTGTCGATTTCAGGCAGATGTCCGTCTTCGAAGACTACGTCTACCACGGCTCCCATAATCTGTAAAATTTTTCCCGTTACGGATTCCATTAAATTCCTCGTTATTGTTTCAGGGCTTCGGCACCGCTCACGATTTCCAGCATTTCCGTGGTAATCGCGTTTTGCCGTTCCTTGTTGTATTTAAGTTGAAGTGTTTTGATCATTTCGATCGCATTGTCAGTGGCATTTTCCATGGCGATCATCCGGGCCGCCTGTTCACTGGCGAAGGATTCAAGCAAATAACGCCAAACCTGTACATTCAAGTGACGCGGAACCAGGGATTTGACGATGGCGTCCTTGTCCGGTTCGTAAATCCGGTCTTTCGCTTTCATTTCAGCGGCATCAAAAGTCAGGGGCAGCAGTGTTTCCATGAGGATTTCCTGGGTGGCTACATTTTTAAATTCGTTGAAAACCACTCGAATCTCATCCACTTGTGTACTCAGGAAATGACTGACAATTCCGTTGCCAATCTTGATGGCATAATTGAAGTCCAGATCGTTCCAGAATTCCACATGTGATTCAATCACGTTGTAATCCCGTTTTTTAAAGAAATCAGCGCCCCGTTTACCAATGCAAAACAGGTCCACTTTTTCACGGCCAAACGCCTCGATCTCTTTTTGCGCCCGCTTGATAATATTGGTGTTAAACGAACCGGCCAGTCCACGATCGGAAGTGACAATGACCATGCCGATCCGGTTCACCGGTCGAATTGCAAGCAACTCCAGCAAACTGCGGTCCACATCCGGCAGAAGTTCGCTGATCACATCGCGAATGCGATAGGCATACGGCCGAGCCTGTTCCATCCGGTCCTGAGCTTTTTTCATCTTGGCGCTTGCCACCATTTTCATGGCGCTGGTCACCTGCTGAATGCTCTTGACCGACTTGATCCGATTGCGAATATCTTTAAGATTTGCCATGGATCAGGCCACAAATCCTTTTTTAAAGGTCTCGACTGCTTCTTTCATCTTGGCGTTGGTGTCATCGTCGATTTTCCCGGAATCACGAATGGTATCCAGAACCTTGCGATAGTTGGCATCCATGAAATCCAGAAAACCAATTTCAAAATCCGCCACTTTATCCAGTTCTATATCGTCCAAATAACCCTGGTTACCGGCAAAGATCATCGCAATCTGTTTTTCAACATCCATGGGGGAATACTGCTTTTGCTTCAGGATTTCCACCATTCGGGAACCGCGGGTTAATTGCCGCTGGGTTGATTTATCCAGGTCGGAACCAAATTTGGCGAATGCTTCCAATTCACGAAATTGAGCCAGGTCCAATCGAAGCATACCGGCGACACTTTTCATCGCTTTCAACTGGGCGTTACCCCCGACACGTGATACGGAAATACCTACGTCCACGGCGGGTCGGATACCAGCATTGAACAAACTGGAGATCAGGTAAATTTGTCCGTCCGTAATGGAAATCACGTTGGTGGGAATATAGGCGGATACGTCACCTTCCTGGGTTTCGATAATCGGAAGTGCTGTGAGGGAACCGCCACCCAATTCGTCACTGAGTTTTGACGCACGTTCCAATAAACGGCTGTGAAGATAAAATACGTCACCGGGATAAGCTTCGCGACCGGGAGGACGACGCAGAACCAATGACATTTGCCGGTAGGCGGCAGCTTGTTTTGTCAGGTCGTCATAAATAATGAGCGCATGTTTTCCGTTATCGCGGAAAAATTCACCCATGGAAGCTCCGGCGTACGGTGCAATATACTGTAAAGGCGCCGGATCAGAAGCATTAGCTGCCACAACCGTCGTGTATTCCATGGCTCCGGCATCTTCCAATTCTTTCACCACACGGGCCACGGTGGAAGCCTTTTGCCCAATAGCGACGTAGAAACAGTAAACCGGAGATTGGGTTTGCTGAGTTGATTTCTGATTAATAATTGTATCGATGGCAATGGCTGTTTTTCCGGTCTGGCGGTCACCAATGATCAGCTCGCGCTGTCCGCGGCCGATGGGAATCATGCTGTCAATCGATTTCAGTCCTGTCTGCAGCGGTTCTTTTACCGGCTGCCGGGCAATCACGCCCAGTGCTTTCCGTTCGATTGGCAACGTCTTGTTGCTATTGATCGGGCCTTTACCATCAATCGGCTGTCCCAATGGATTGACCACGCGTCCCAGCAGGGACTCACCCACAGGCACTTCCACCACGCGGCCGGTCCGTTTCGCCAGATCGCCTTCTTCCACCAGTCGGGAGTCACCGAACAACACCATACCGACGTTGTCTTCTTCCAGGTTCATGGCCATGCCAAAAACGCCGTTTTGTAGTTCCACTAATTCGGAACTAACTACGTTTTCCAATCCACTGACCCGGGCGACACCGTCTCCGATCTCGATCACTTCGCCCGCTTCGGCCACATCGATCTCGATCTGGTACTTGTCAATTTGCGCGCGTAATAAATCCCGAATTTCGTCTGCTTTGAATTCCATGTACGTTTCCAAAGTTTAATTCTTGATCATAAACTGTTTTAAATGTTCCATCTGTTTAGCCAATGAGGCATCCAGATACACATTACCTAATCTGAGCTTTATCCCGCCAATGAGGTTCGGATCTACCAACCGCGTGGGTTGCAGCGTCTTCCCAAAAGATTCTTCCAGTCGTTTCACGATCGCTTCCGCTTTGTCATCGGCCAATTTATCTGCCGTGTAAATCGTAAGCGGAACCTGGTTCAAGGCCTCACCCTCAAACCGTGAATACTGTTTGGCTACTTCCACCAGAACCATGGTTTCCCGATCTTCGATCAGCATCGCCAAAAACTCAATGACGATGGAATGGATATACGATCCCAATACCTTTCTTAAAACCGGTCCTTTGTCCTCGATCGGCACTCGCCGGGTGTGGAAAAATACCTTAAACACCGGCACCTGCCGAAGCAGTCCCACCACATCGTGCAGTGAAGCACCCACTTCCCGGGTAGCATCATGGCTGATTGCCACATTGAGCAACGCCCGGGCGTACGATTTTACTTTTCGGTCAGGCCTCATTTTTACTCGTCATTTGCCGCAGGGATTGCTCGATCAAATCCTGGTTCTCCTGAGCGGAAATATTTTTCCGGATCAATTTTCCGGCGATCTGCAGGGAAAGGTCCACCACTTCCGATTTGATCTCAGCCAGCGCTTTATCCTTGGCTGTTTCGATCGATGCTTCCGCCTCCTGGCGAATTAACCGGGCTTTTTCCTCAGCCTGGTTCAGCACATCCGATTTCAACTTTTCCGCAGTCTCTTTACTCTGCTTCAGGATGTTTTGAGCTTCTTCCCGGGCTTGAGCAAGCATTTCACCTGATTCGGCATTGATCCGTTCCAATTCATCTTTGGCTTTTTCAACATTATCCAAAGATTCCCGGATCATGTCCTCCCGTTTGTCCAGCATCGCCATGAGCGGTTTCCAGGCAAACTTCGCCAGCAAAAAGAGTAAAACCAGAAAGGTAATAATGGTCCAAATGAACAACCCGGGATCGGGTTGAACAAGGGGATTATTCATACCTTACTCCAATTTCAGTTAGTCGTGCCAAATCCTTATTTCATCAACACGATCAATAATGCAAATACTTCACCCAGAATGGCGACACCTTCGAGCAGAAAGAGAGGAAGGTTGACTGCGCCGGTGATTTTATCGGCTGCTTCCGGCTGCCGGGCAATGCCTTCGCCGGCGGCGGCAGCTAATTTACCGATACCGATTCCTGCGCCGATGACGCAAAGTCCCAAGCCTAAGGCCGCACCAAAATAATGCAGGGTTTCCATTTACTGTACCTCCATGGTATTTCGTTATTTATCTAATTGACTGAGTGTGAACCGAATTCACACTTGCGTCCCCAATCGGGGTTACAATATCCAAATTCGGATGTGTAAAAAACTTAATGATGCACATTGATGGCCATTCCAATGAATACAGCAGATAACAGGGTAAACACATAAGCCTGAACCAATACCACAATAATTTCCAGAGCGGAAATACCCACGGCCAGCGGCACCGAAACAAGAGCGCCGACACCAATTCCCGCCAAGGCGGTATGGAACAGTCCTGTGAAAATGAACACAAAGGATAAGATCACCAGAATGGCGACGTGACCGCCGGTCATATTGGCCGCAAGTCGCATCGTCAGTGCGAAAGGCTTGACCAGCATCCCGACAATCTCAATCGGGATTAAAATGATGTAGACCCACCAGGGTAATCCATGGGGGACTAAATTGTACCAGTGGGTAAAAAACCCGTGAGCCCGGGATCCGGCAATAATAATGGCAAAAAATGTAATAATCGCCAACGCGGCGGTTACATTGTAATTCCCGGTGGCTGTGGGACCGCCGTGGATAATATGATTCATCATCGACGCATGTCCGGTGTGGAAAATAAACCGATCCAGCGCACCCAATACGTCAAAAATCGGGATCAGTCCCATAGCGTTACAGGTGAGGATAAAGAAGAAAAAGGTCAGGATCAACGGCGTCCATGCATTCACAAATTTCGGTCCTACATTGGGGAGAACAATAGAATCGCGAATATATTGAGCGACGGCTTCAATACCATTGTAAAAACCCGTGGGAACCAAATCGCCTTTGCGGATGAATCGTCGTACAGCCCAGGTAACTGTCATAAATACAAGTAAGGCAACAACCCAAATCATCAGGACGTGTTTGGTAATGGAAAAATCAATGCCGAATAAGGTTGGCAGCTGGACGATGGCGTGTTCGGCCGTCGTGTTGGACACGTGGCCGATTATGACTTCGCCAGCATTAAATCCTTCGGCGACGTGTTCGGGTTCGGGGACAATCATGGATCAATCTTATGGGCTAATTCGTGATTAACTGGCAATAAACTTGGCGCGAAAATACAACGCCTCTGCCAAATGAAGAAGGATAAAAAAGACAGAAAAACTTAAAACAAAAATCAACTCATTTATTTGGGCGGTTTTGAACACAATCACGACGTAAATCGCATAAAAAACCATCTTGAGCCCAAACATGCTGATCATTACCCCGGTAAGCTTTTCCGGGGTGTCCTTATATTTTCGGGAGGCGAAGGCCACCGTAATTACTCCCATCACTAAGGGAGCGATCATACCCAAAAATCCTGATCGAACAAAGTCGGGTCCCCACAGAACGCAACCGAGACCCCATAATCCCAGACTTCCCAAAATCATCCATAAAGCAAAACGTTCTTTCAAAAATTATTCTCCACTGAGTTCATGTTCGATCCACCTGCGTTAAAACTTCGGTGGACAGGCTCAGCATGACAGGATTCACAAAACATTTAATTTCCCCTGAATATGCATATCCGGCACAGCGG
>CAZJWP010000043.1:13418-16943 GCA_964549745.1 uncultured bacterium
GACAGGATTCACAAAACATTTAATTTCCCCTGAATATGCATATCCGGCACAGCGGCGAAAAGAAGCGGGGACTGATCGAAGGGTGATGTGAATTTTCCCGTGTTGATTACCGTTGTCGGGACAGAGACAAGATTCATAATTAATTTTACTTAAAAATTAAGAAATTTCCTTATTCCCATCTTGAGAGAGGTGCCTCGATTTATCGGCGTGGGGTGTGTTTTTATGAATCATATTTTTAACCCGCAATCATATTAATCTTTTTTCCCAAACACAACTTTAGCAATCTCATACAACCCAACAACCATACCAATTCCAATTCCGATCAGCATCAATACCGGTTCCGTGTTGAAATATCGGTCGCCAAGCAGACCCAAACCGCCTAAAAGTAAAATTGCTGCAATCAGCGAATAGGACGCTCCGGCAGCCGGTCCCATATCCTGTACCATTTTCTGGAGGTAGCGGAATGAATCCGCAAAAGTCGTATCCGGTTTTTTGTTCAATCTGTTTCAAACTTATCTGCATCCGTCAACCGGCACTGCCCGGTGAACCGGGCTCCCTCATCGATCAGTAATTGCTGATAGGTTAAGTCCCCGTTTAAAAAACTTTGCCCGCCAAGAACAGCACGTGCCTTTACGGTCACATTACCGTGCACTTCTCCGTGAAGCTGGATATCACTGCTCTGAATATTCCCTATAACTTTCCCGGATTTTGCGACCCGGACCGGACCCTCGGTTTGAATACTCCCTTCTACAATGCCGTAGACAATCAGTCCCCCTTGAAGAGATAGATCGCCCACCAGCCTTGCGTCCGCGCCGATGACTGTATGCACATTTTGAAAATCAAGGTTTTTCGTTTTCATCGCTGCTGATATCCTTTGATTTGTATTCGGGATAATATATAAATGGATCAACGGGAATCCCGTCTTTCCATACTTCAAAATGCAAATGGGGTCCGGAAGAAATACCGGTGTTGCCGCCCAGGCCAATCACTTCACCGCGATGGACAAATTCCCGGGTGGACACCAAATTCCGGAGGAAGTGACCATACAAGGTGAAATAGTCGTTTCCGTGATAAAGAATGATCTCGTTTCCCATGTCATAGGTCCAACCTGAGAACACCACATATCCGCTGGCAGTAGCCACGACCGGATCACTTTCTTTTATTGCAATATCAATCCCGTAATGGTTTTTCACCGGATCTTTTATGGATGTATGGAGTCGCTGGGTGACATATCCCATTATGGGCGGGACAGATGGAATGTTTTCCACATACGATACATAAACAGGCTTCTCCGTGACTGTACCGGGTATGGGCGCTTTTGCCGTGGTATCGGATTTGGATTTTCCCTTACTGAATTGCAGGTCCGGTCCCAACGTTTTCCGAATTTGCTGATCCATTTGCTGAAGCCGTTCCATGTCCTGCATGAGGTTTAATACGGAAACACGTTCTTTCGCCAGTGTATTGTATTTCGCTTTGAGTGAACTATAATCGACGATTTGCGGCGTGAAATAAACAACGGCGCTAAAGATGAGTGCGATAAAAATAATTCCGGTAATTACCCAAAACCGGAGCATACGCCGACTGACCTGAAACTGGCGATTTTCATCGCCCGTATCCGGAATAACTAAAAAAGTGTAGCGTTTGGGTTTCACACCAAATCCTCGATCAGGATTCCAGTGACTTCAATAACTCCACCAACCGATCCAAATCGTCATCGGAAAAATAGGAAATTTCGATAAAACCGCCTTTTTTCCCTGGCTTCAATTTCACTTTGGTACCCAAAGATGAGATGAGATCGTTTTCAATGGCTGTCACCGCCGGATTGGCTCTTTTTGCTTTTTTCTTCGGTGCGGTTTTCACCGATTGAAAATCCCGCGCCAGTTGTTCCGCTTTGCGAACACTCAGGTCGTGGCGGCGAATCGATTCCCACAATTTTTCCATGGCCCGTGGTGTTTTCATCATCAGAATCGCCCGGCCGTGCCCGGCGGTAATTTCGCCTGATTTCAAACTGGACTTAATTTTCGGAGGCAGGTTCAAAAGCCGTAAAGCATTGGTAACGGTCACCCGGTTCTTCCCTACCGCTTTGGCAATCTTTTCCTGGGACAGATCAAACTTGCTGTGCAATACCGCATAGCCTTCCGCTTCTTCCACCGGATTCAGGTTTTCCCGCTGAATGTTCTCCACCAGCGCCATTTCCATGAGATCCGCTTCCCCGGCAACATCCACTACATAAGCGGGAATCTCTTTCAGACCGGCAGTCCGCGCGCCGCGGCATCGCCGCTCACCGGCGATCAATGTAAATCGGTCTCCGGCGGTTTGCACAGTGACGGGTGTGAGCACACCTTTTTCGCGAATGGATTCGGCTAATTCTTCTATGCTTGTCTCATCGAATTCCTTCCGCGGCTGGTAAGGATTGGAATCGATCAATTTGAGGGGGAGTTTGATGACACCCGGTTTGATTCCGGTGACCACATCTTCATTGGGACGGATCAGGGCTTCCAGCCCACGACCTAAACGATTAGCCGTCACGGGTTAAAATCTCCTCTACAAGTTCCAGATAATTACGGGCGCCGGTGGAATTGGCGTCGTACAACAGCGCCGGTTTCCCGAAGCTGGGCGCTTCGCCCAAACGCACGTTACGATGGATAACGGTTTTAAACAGGGTGTCCGAAAAATAGCTCTTTACTTCTTCCGCTACTTCCTTGGATAAGTTTAAACGTCCGTCGTACATGGTTAATAATACACCGCTGATGGTTAACTTGGTATTGATGTGTTTCTGCACCAGCCGGATGGTGTTCAGCAACTGGCCCAATCCTTCCAACGCGTAGTATTCGCACTGGATCGGGATGATCAGAGAATCGGAGGCGGCCAGGGCATTGATGGTGAGCAACCCAAGGGACGGCGGACAATCAATAAAAATATATTCATATTTGGAGAGCACTGATTCCAGGTGGTTCTGAAGCTGATATTCCCGGGCGATCACGCTCACCAGTTCGATCTCCGCACCCACCAGATCATTGGTGGAGGCTACCAAATCCAGATTCTCCAGATCGGTGTGTTGTATGACGCTTTCCAGCGGTGTTTTTTGAGTCAACACATCATAAATATTGGCGCCGTTGGGCTTAAACAAATTGGATACACCGGTGGTGGCATTGGCCTGGGGATCCAGGTCAATGAGGAGAGTCTTCACTTCGGAAACCGCCATGCTCACGGCAATGTTTACCGCGCTGGTGGTTTTGCCGACCCCTCCTTTTTGATTGGTGATGGATATGATGTGCGCCATTTAAACAGGTACGTTACGATTTGCGGGGTCGAATTTAGGTGCGATCCCAAAGGCAAACAAGAAAGCGAAAAGATGGGAGATAGGACTTATAGCAATGGAATCTTTGTAATGAAGTCAAATGGAGTCCCACGGGAAAATCCCCTGGTACCTTGTAAATTATCCCAATCGCGGATTGGTTGAAAAAAAATCAACCACAGCCATAGACCGTGGTTTTCTCTATAATTGGGATAAAACCAGGATGC
>CAZJWP010000044.1:0-16658 GCA_964549745.1 uncultured bacterium
ATGGTTGAACGGTGGAAAGTAATCGACATCTTGTAATAAAAGAAAGGTTAAAGGTTTCATTCTTTGTTCTTTTCCGTGATCACTGATGAGCTTCTGCCGTATATTTCCGCCCGAAAACACGTTAAAACCATGAATCAAAAACTGGCCCACAATCTGACGCAAATTCCACTCCTTGTACTTTCCATTGCCGCCATGGGCTTGGGGCTGGCCTGGATTTTTTCCTCCAATCCATGGTTACTGGACCAAAAGGCAAACGAGGCATTACTTGGCCTGAGTTTCGAAACCTTATTCAAAAGTAGTGTTAACCAGAATTTACCGGATTTTCTCAGGCTGAGTTACCGTTTCTTTGGCTGGTGGATATTCTCTATCGGATTATTGGTCGGCACCTTTGTACAAGTTACACGAATGGGAACGTCCTTAGCGCGAAATGCGATTCACATTGTTTTGCTTATTCTGGTGGCGGGGATATACCGCATCGAATACATTTATATTTCCGGCTCCCCATTTGTTTTTCTAACCCACGGACTTCTTTTTCTTATTCTGATCAGCGTGTTTGGGTCGTTTCAGCTCAGAAAAAACAGTCAATAACCTTTGGCGGTTTTCACCCGCTGGTAATCCATCCGACCGCATTTAATAAAAAAGACCTTGGAATCCCCTTTTATTTATCAGTCGATAAAGGATAATTTTTCAAGGCGCTTAACGAAGAAAAGAGGATAAGATGAATTGGTTTTTCGAATTTACGAATTCGTCGGTTGGCAAAAAGATTACGATGGCTACCACTGGAATTTTGCTCTGCCTGTATTTGATTATTCACCTGTTTGGAAACTTGTTCTTATATGCAGGCCCCGAAGCATTTAATCTCTATGTAGAACGATTATCGAGCATCAAACCCGTGGTTCGTGTTATTGAAGTCATCCTGGTCCTTATTTTCCTGGGACATATTGTGAATGGTGTCCAGTTAATCTTTCGCAATAGGGCTTCTGCCGGGAAGGCTTACGTTCAATACAAGGCCAATGATGTCAGTCCGCTTACGTCCCGCTGGATGGGAACCACCGGAAGCATCATCTTTATTTTTTTGGTGATCCACTTACAAACCATTTGGTGGAATTACCAGACTCACCATGAAGCGGGTCGGTTTTATTCTGTCATCACCGGTAATGAAGTCGGATTTGGCAATCCGTATTACGCGATTTTCTATTTGATCGCCATGTTTTTACTGGGATTTCATCTGCGCCACGGATTTCAGTCCGCCTTTCAAACCTTTGGCATTCGCTACACCAAATATGAAAAATTACTCAATGCAATTGCTGTCTTTTTCTGGCTCATTATCCCCGTCTGTTTTGCAACAATTCCGATCTATTTTGGCTTCCTGAAGGGAGGGTTTTAAAATGTTGAACTCCTTTGATGCACAGATTCCCGAAGGCTCTCTGGCAGAAAAATGGACAAATCATAAATTCAATTTGAAATTGGTCAATCCGTCCAACAAACGTAAATATTCAATTATCGTAGTCGGAACCGGATTAGCAGGCTCGTCGGCTGCTGCATCTCTGGCGGAATTGGGTTATCGTGTGGAAGCGTTTTCGTACCACGAATCGCCGCGCCGGGCCCACAGCATCGCCGCCCAGGGCGGAATCAATGCCGCAAAGAATTATCCCAATGACGGCGACAGTATCTTCCGTTTGTTTTACGATACGATCAAAGGCGGAGACTACCGCGCCCGGGAAGCGAACGTATACCGTCTGGCGGAAGTCAGTAATAATATTATCGACCAGTGCGTAGCGCAGGGCATTCCATTCGCCCGTGAATACGGCGGTCAACTGGATAACCGTTCATTCGGCGGCGCCCAGGTTTCCCGGACGTTTTATGCCCAAGGCCAAACCGGTCAGCAGTTATTGTTGGGCGCCTACTCGGCGCTGATCCGGCAGATGCACGCCGGAACCGTGAATTTCCACGCGCGTCATGATATGCTGGATGTGATCGTAATCGACGGTCGTGCCCGTGGAATTGTGACCCGGAATCTGGTCACCGGTGAAATCACATCGCACGTTGCGGATGCAGTGATTCTGGCCACCGGCGGTTACGCCAATGTGTTTTACCTGTCTACCAACGCCATGGCCAGTAATGCCACGGCTGCCTGGCGTGCGCATAAAAAAGGGGCCGCATTTGCTAATCCCTGTTACACGCAGATTCACCCCACCTGCATTCCCGTAAGCAGTGAGCATCAATCCAAATTGACGCTCATGAGCGAAAGCCTCCGGAATGACGGCCGCGTTTGGGTCCCGAAGAAGGTAGGTGACACCCGGGCGCCGGATGAGATTCCCGAAGATGAACGGGATTATTACCTGGAACGGATTTATCCGTCTTTTGGCAATCTGGTTCCCCGGGATGTAGCCAGCCGCCGCGCGAAAGATATGTGCGATTCCGGACATGGTGTTGGCGCCACAAAGCTGGCGGTCTATCTGGACTTTGCCGATGTTATCGAACGAAACGGTCAACAATGGGTCGCCGATAAATACGGGAACCTGTTCGACATGTATAAGCAAATTACGGGAGAGAATCCCTACCAAACTCCAATGCGCATCTTCCCGGCACCCCATTATGCCATGGGCGGCCTCTGGGTCGATTATAACCTGATGAGTTCTGTACCCGGTCTATTCGTGCTGGGTGAAGCAAACTTCTCCGACCACGGTGCCAATCGTCTGGGCGCCAGCGCTCTCATGCAGGGACTGGCAGATGGTTATTTTGTTATTCCGTACACCATTGGCGGTTACCTGGCAAAGAAACCACATGATACGCTGGATACATCGCATGAAGCGGTAAAAACCACCGAGAAAGAAGTTCAGAACAAACTCAATCAATTGTTGTCCATTCAAGGTGATGAACCGGTGGAAGAATTGCACAAACGGCTGGGCCGTATCTTGTGGGAAAATGTGGGCATGGCCCGGAACAAGGAAGGCTTGGAGAAAGCGCTGAAAGAAATCCCCGCTTTGCGCGAAGAGTTTTGGAAGAAAGTGAAAATTCCCGGCAAAACCGATGAATACAACCCCGAACTGGAGAAAGCCAGCCGGGTAGCCGATTTCATGGAGCTGGCGGAATTAATAGCCCAGGATGCGCTGAATCGGGAAGAATCCTGCGGAGCGCACTTCCGGGAAGAATACCAGACCGAAGAAAACGAAGCCAAGCGTAACGATGAAGACTTTGCTTATTCGGCTAACTGGGAATTCGATGAAGTGGGAAAACCGGAAATTCTTCACAAGGAGGATTTAGTATTTGAAAATGTGGAGTTGACCACCAGGAGTTACAAATAATGAAGGTTACACTCAAAGTCTGGCGTCAAAAGAATGCCGCCGCAGCGGGAGAATTCGTCAGCTATGACGTAAACGATGTTTCCGAAGACATGTCCTTTTTTGAAATGTTGGACATGCTGAATAATAACCTGGTACGCAATGGCGATGCCCCTATTTCATTTGATCATGACTGTCGCGAAGGAATTTGCGGTACCTGTGGTCTTATGATCAATGGTCGCGCTCATGGACCGCTCAAGGGTGTGACCACTTGCCAATTGCACATGCGGACTTTCCATGATGGTGAAACCATCGTGGTGGAACCGTGGCGTGCTCGCGCTTTTCCCATTATCCGGGATTTGATTGTGGATCGTTCGAGTTTCGATAACATCATGGAAGCGGGCGGATATATTTCTGTTCGCACCGGCGGCTCACCCGATGCTAATGCGATTCCGATCCCGAAAAAAGCAGCTGATGAAGCTTTTGATTCGGCGGCGTGCATCGGTTGCGGCGCTTGCGTAGCCACGTGCAAGAATTCATCGGCCATGTTGTTTGTTTCCGCTAAAGTATCACAATTTGCGGTCCTGCCCCAGGGACAGGTGGAAAGACGGGAACGGGTATTGAATATGATCGCTCAAATGGACGAGGAAGGGTTTGGAGCTTGTACCAATACCGGTGCGTGTGAAGTGGAATGTCCCAAGGAAATATCACTGGTGAATATTGCTCGTTTGAACCGGGAATTTTTAAGAGCCAGTTTGGTCGGGTAGCGACTTCAAACAACAAAAAAGCCCCGAAAAATCGGGGCTTTTTTATTTATTCAGGGTAAAGTTTATCGGTATGGATATCCAGACACCAACAGGCAATTCCCGTTGTTTGGCGGGCTTAAACCGGGTTTTTCGCACCGCTTCCATGGCGGCTTCATTTAAGCCGGTATTGGGAATTCCCTGTAAGATATTTACTTGCTGTACACGCCCTTTCTTATCAATAAAAGCTTGTACAATAACTCGTCCCTCAATACCAGCTTCACGGGCGATGTCAGGATATACAGGTTCAATTTTAGATAAAGCCGTTGGTGCTTCATCATAAGGGATGAACTTGACTTGTGGGCCTGATGGGGCTGGCGGGGGAGCATCCCATGCCTGAAAATCTTCCAGATTGGTTTCTTCAATCGTTACATCATCAGCAATATCTTCGTCGTCCGATTCTACCGGGATCGCAGGCCTTGCCGGTGGCGGCGGACGATCAATCTGCTGCGTTTGGGGAATATCCACAATGTCGATTTTGATTTGCTGCTGTTCCAGTTTGACTATAGATGTTTTAAATCGTGGAAAAACGAGGAACGTTCCTACTAAAACCAGAACGCCGATTAATAAAGAGATGCGAACGACGAGTGGATACTGAGATTTAAGAATGGGTTCGTGCGTATGTGCTGCAGCCATTTAATTCACCTTTGTTTTAGTTGAATAATTGACTTTCAGACAGTCCGCTTTTCGGAGTTGATTATGAATAGCCGAAATCAATTCCATTTTAGCATCCTGATCAGATTTCAATGAGACCGTAATTTGCGGGTCCTTTACTCGTTTATCGTACATAATCGAGGATACGTTATCCGGAGCAAAAAGTTTATCATCAATCGAAATTTGCCCGGCCTTGGACACCCATATAGATGTGGTATGCCGTTTGGATTTTAGCTTTTCGATACGTTGCGCCCGGGGAAGTTCAATTGGCAATCCCGAATAGGTTCGAAGAACAGTTGTAACCATGAAAAAGATTAATAGCATAAAAATAATGTCAGGCATGGAGGCGGTGGGAATTTCACTGGAAAGCTGGGTTTTGCGGTCAAATTGCATTATTATTCAGTCTCCGCAATTGAGATACGAGTGGCATTGGCCTTCTTCAATTGGTCAATGACTTCGATGTAATCTTTATAATTGGTTTTTGGGTGTGTTTTGACCGAAATAATCAGCTTATCATTATCGCGGAGTCTTTGACGAACCTTTGAGGTAATTTCATTCATTTGCACCGGTTCATTATCCAGAAGCACATTGCCGCTGGAATTGATCAGGCAATTCATGATATTTCTGCGGTTGATTTCGATATTTTCGCCGATGGGTGGTAAAACCTGTCCCAACCCCTTGTCCATATCGATGGTCGTGGTTACCAGAAAGAAAATCAAAAGCAGGAAAGCGATATCCGCCATTGATGATGTGGGGATTTCCCCTCCCTTAATCCGGCGTTTTTTCTTCACAATGAATTAACCCTTCTTCGATTCCTCGCTCATGGTATATAAGGTATCAAGAAGTTGTACGGAATGCTCTTCCATATCCAAAATCAGATGGTCAATGCGGGAAACAAAGAAATTCTGACAAATTTGAATGACCATAGCAACAACCAATCCAAAGGCGGTTGTTAACAAAGCCTGGGAGATACCACCGGCCACAATGGCAGGTGAAATATCATTGGCTTCTTTAATCTTGTCAAAGGCATTGATCATTCCCCAAACCGTTCCTGTAAATCCAAGTAATGGGGCAATTGTAATCACGGCATTCAGCCAGATCATGTTTCTTTCAAGGAAAGACATTTCAATTCCGCCGGCATTCTGGATCGCTTTTTCCACTTCATCCAGACCACGGTCATAGCGTGTAAGACCGGCGTGAAATATTTCAGCCACCGGGCCGCGCGTCTTTTCGCATAATTCAACGGTAGCATCAATACCGTCATTATCTAAAGTATTTTCGACCGATCCGAAAAACTTTTCCGTATTTACCGATGACATAATCAGCGAATAGAATCGTTCAAACACGATTCCGAGGCCAATAACGAAAGCCCCCAAAATCGGCCACATGAAAATGCCACCTCGGACAAAAAGATCAACCATTTATTCCTCCATAATTGCCAATTGAGTCCGCGAAGTTAGTACGTGCCTAAATGGATTGTCAACAAAGCTTCGACGGTATTTGAATTTAAGGTTTGGATGTCAGGAATTCAGTAGCATCTTTGAATAAATTCATGGCTTCTGCAACCTGATTATCATTTTGAAGTCGGATTCCCATCGCTTCATCGCGGCTCCAGATAATTCCGGCTAATTCAGCTTTCAGCGAATTCAGGATATATGAACTATCAGCTTGAATGGCCGTGGAATCGACTTTGATCGCCTCACCTTTTAGGTAGGTCTCAAAATCCTGAAAGTCAGCGGATGAAAAGTGGAAGTCAGATTTGAAATTTGAGTACGGTCCAAAATCTTTCTGATTTTGATTGGCATAAAGGGATGCCCAGTTGAAAAAGGGTCTCTTCGGGTCCGATATCAATTTCCTCGTTTCAGTGGAAATGGGAGATTTATACGGGATATAATCATCCGGAGTAATACCACCTCCGCCATAAACAAGTCTGTGTTTCCGGGTATAATATTTTGGCCGAAGCGCTTTCAGCGAGTCCATTTTTTCTTCGCGATTTTTTTCATACAGTTCCGCATAATAATCGTGATCATCGCCATTTTTATACGGACGTTGAATCAACCGGCCGCTGGGTGTGTAATACCGGGCAATAGTCACACGAATTGCCGATCCGTCTTGTAACGGAATCTGACGTTGGACCAGACCTTTCCCAAACGTGGTTTCACCCACAACCAACCCGCGATCCAGATCCTGCATAGCTCCGGCGACGATTTCACTGGCACTGGCAGAACCGCGATTGACCAGCACAACTAACGGTATTTTTTCTTCTCCTTTTGTCGGATCAGCGATGAAAACCTGTTCAACTTCCGGACGTTTTCCTTTAGTGTAAACCAGCGTATCTTTTTCGGAAATGAACAAATTGGCGATTTCTGCCGCTTGCTCCAGATAACCACCGCTATTATTACGGAGATCAAAAAGCAGCCGCTTCATTCCCTGTTTCCGGAGTTTGGCCAGAGCCGTCTTCACTTCATCGGCGGTGGTGGCAGAAAATCGCGTTAGCCAGATATAACCTGTTTCGTCATCCAGCATAACCGCTGCACGAACACTATAAAGGGGAATGTTGTCACGGATCAGTGTCACGTTAAACGGCTTTTCAACACCAATGCGATTGATTTTCACTGTGACCGGCGTGCCCTTCGGCCCACGGAGCGTTTTGAACACTTCATCCTTGGTAATGTTGTAGGCGTCTTTTCCATCGATCGCGATAATCTGGTCCCCGGGAAGCAAACCGGCCTTTTCCGCAGGACTTTCCGCTACGGGAGAAATGACCGTTATATAACCGTGGAGTATGTCAAATTCGATGCCAATCCCCTGGAAATTCCCCCGGAATTGCTCATCGATGTCTTGCATATCTTTGGCGGGGATGTAAATCGAGTGAGGATCCAGTTGTTTCATCATTCCGGAGAAGGCACCATCCATAAGATCGTCCATATCCACATCTTCGAAATACAACTGATTGACATAATAAATTATCTGATTTAAAACTTGCAGCTTTTCTTTGATGGTCGAATATGTGTTTTTACTCTGCGAGTAAACTTTTTCACCCGCAGGGTAGATAAGCAAAGCTGCCACAACCAGGATGGTCGCAAAAACGGAGATTTTAATGCCGGATTTCCAGTGTTTCATTTCGGTTCCAATGATCGTCGTTGATTAGAGTGGAATTACAGTCCGATGTACAACATAGTGCGAAAAACCAAACCCTGAACGGCGGCTGCCGGAGAATCGCTAATGGGAACGCTGTTGTTGAGGGTCCATCCACCGGCGGGTATTGATCCTTTATTGTAGCCCATGCTTAACCTTAGGCCAACACGATCCAAAACCTGCCATTTAACTGCAATGTAAGGCTGGAAATTAAAAAAGGTTCCGCCGATATCCACTAACCGGCTGTTAATCGGGAGCGATACCAGGCCTCCCGATTGCGTGGAAACCAGTTCAGTGGCGTCCGTAACCTGGTAATACAGCGTCGAATCGGTGACGTTCCCGTACATACTTGAAAATGAATTGTCCCATCGCGGTGTCCCGGAGGTCTGATCAATGCTCAGATTAATTCGACCCAGCCCCATAAAGGCGCCGGCTGCCAACTCAACGTCCCTAAACAGGGGCAAAGCGTATTCAACGCCTGCCGCACCAAGTGCGAAGGCAAAAGTGCCGCGAATGGAGGGAATATAATTACCGGTATACACTACCGCCGTGTCGACAACGCTCCAATCCGGAACAATAGCCGGCGGCGCCTGATAACCGCTAACACCGTCTCGATTTATAAAAAGCGTTACTTTGGGTACGGCACTGATATGCGATGAGCCGATTCCGGCATAACCACTGATTCTCCAGCGACCGGAAATCTGAGCAAATCCCTCACCACCCTGGATGACAAACGGTGTTTTGAATTGAGTGGGATCCAATCCTATTCGCCGTAGCGAAGAAGAGCCCGGAATGGAATCCAGTGAAATATACATGGGACTGTACCCAATGCCGCCGCCATAATGATCCTCGATACTATACGGATCGTACTGGCCAAGCACAAAGACAGGAATCAACCCGATCAGTAAGAGTAATTTGTTCATAAATTTCGATCGTCCTCCGACTAATGTAGCAAGTCTAAATTAATAGACCCGTACTCGTTTTTTTCCTTCGGAATATAGGGATATTCCCCCCTATTTAACAGGGGCTTTTGCTTGTTTTATGTAAGACCAAAACCCTATATTTCCGAAAATCTGAAGGTAAGGGAGTTGATAACTGAATGCGACGAGTTCAACATCAACGGGGTCAATAGTGTTCTTGATTTTTCCGCAAAATTTTTCAACTCTGCGGCTCCGCTCCGTATATATCCGAATATTACCTTTCCTTTTAATTATTCTTCCCCTCAATCTCCAGGCAGCCCGAATCCAGGTCAGCGGTACCTGGGATTTGAATCATGACGGCACCAGTGAACTCCTGATTTTTGATCGTACGGGTTCACCGGTAATTAAACTGGTAGAGGTGAATCAGGATGGATCTCATTTACCCGTTTGGACCTATTCAGTACCGGAAGATTGGTATGGCTGGTTGACGGATGCCCATCTGGCGGATGTAACCGGCGACAGTACCCCCGAACTTCTGGCAACTTTTTTATCCATGGATCCGACTTTGGATGGCAGTCCGTCATGGCTGCTCCTGTTTAAATGGAACGGATCCGGTTTTGATGACCCGATTCCCGTTAAAGATGATTCGGAAAAAGATCTGCCCATGCGTCCGCTAAGCTTTTCCGTCTTTCATGCATTGGAACGTCCGTACATCGCAGTTTCCCAGAGCGCCCCTTCCCGGCAAGTGATGCTCATGGTTTTGGATTTTAGCGAACAGGAATCCCGGGTTATCCCGGTTTTGCCGCTTAAACCGGACCAACTCTCTTATGGTGTTAACCCTCTGTTCTCTCGTCCGGTCAAATTCGGAGATGATACAAATCTTGCCGTTTTTGGAATGGAACCACCGTATTTCATGCTCGATATTTACAACCTGCGATCCATAACAACTCCGTCATTTGAAGCCAAAATCGAATTTAGGCCTAAGACCCAACTCCTGGGTGCGGAAACCCTGGTCCGTGATATCAACGGCGACGGCAAGGAAGATTTGATTTTGCCCATGGCCGATGACAGGGTTTTGATCTTCCCCCTGGGTTTGGACTCTCTTGAACTGGATTCCACCACTTTTTCAAATGAGGGGCTTTTTCAGCTTTCCGCCGGGATGACGGATGAGGCGATAACCGCCAATTTTATTGCTAAAGTTGAAGCCGGGCTGTTCGAATCGCTGAACTTCAACACAGCGTCAACAGATACGTCGGCAATGACCATCGGGGGATCAGAATCAAAGTATGTTTACCAGGAACCCGTTCCCCTGGATTCCAATGCGGTTCAGATTGATTACCCGGACACGCTGGAATACGGTGATACGCTATCCTATTCGGTCATGACCGGTCGAGAGGGAAGTTTCTATCAATTCCGGTGGCTGGATGTCCCGCTGCCCGGTGCACACTTTGATCCCGATTCCTTTCGGATTGTTTGGATACCGGATTCACTGTTCAGCGGTCAGGCAACTTTTTCTTTTCAAGTGGATGTAAAACGGGGTGAACGACTGGTGCAGTCCCAGGATTTAATGGGTCAATCCACAATCGTTGTTCCCATCACAAAACCCCTTGCCACACAGCTTCATGCATTTGTTCAAATTCCGGAACAGGAGATCATTGAGCCCACAACCCCGGATACGGCTGTTGTGGAAACACCGCAACGCGAAGAATTGTACAGTATCCTTGTGATTACACCGAAGAAAGAACCGGAAAAGCGGTATGATTTTGACGGTGTGCCGCCATTCAGCGTAATGGTCGAAGAAATTCCCGTTGAAGGGACCAAGACCGTTCTGCTGGGCCACCACATCGCGGCCGATTTATCAGGCATTCAGCGGGATAAACAAGTCTCCTTCGATTATTCCCGTACGGACATTCCCGATACAGCCGTTCAGACCCTTACCCTGATCCACGATCTGGAATCCAACCTGCTAACCTTACAATTATCACCACCGTTGGACACTGTGCTGCAATCTTACCAACCGGGATTGGTGGATCCCAAACTCAGCGCTTTTCCCAACTATTTTTTCCAGGGTTTTCCGGCCGGTTTCAGCACCGACTCCCTGGCGAAGAATTTGTCATTTCCCTTTACCGACAGCACAACAACAACCCCAACCACAGCATCCATTTCATTGACCAGCCCCACAATTCCACCGCACACGATCCAGTTGTTTTTCGACGGTGGCGATCTTCTGGCCATTCGCGGGCAGATAAAAGTCCGGGACAACGGTACCAAGAAAACCATTACTGAAGTGGATGTCACGCCGGCATTTCATCCCTTGTTGATCAATGCTCGGTTAAAGGGCTATATGCCAAAGCCAATGGAATCGGCTCCGATGGACACAACCGTAACTACTTTAATGGATACCACCGCAATTGATTCTCTGAATCAAGATGTTACTCCCAACGTACCGGAAAAAACCATTCCCGACTCCACTTTGCAGTCCATGATGAATTTTACTCCGCCGGATCCCGGCACTTTCCTGAAGCGTGATAACACGGGTTTTTTTTTAACCCTGAGTCGCGACCCGCTGATAAAGTAACCCTTCCATCTGATGACCCGTCTATTGTAAAGAAAAAATGAAGTCTTTATCGATCCTGTTATTCTCTTTGTTGTCCATCACCCAACTCTGGGGCGGCCAATATCGCATCCGGGCGATGGAAGGGCCCTTCGATTTTAAGCGGGATAAGAGTCTGGAATTCATCACGCTATCGCAGGACGATGACGGGCGGCTTAGTAAAATTGCTGTTCATAAATTGGATTCCCAGGGTTATCAGGAAACGCTATGGGAATTAAATCCCCCCAGTGACAGCCCGGTTGAATTCGCCGGTGTTCAGGTTGGAGATTTAAACGGAAACGGTTATCCGGAATTAATTACCGTTATGAATACGCTGAATCTGACTAAAGATATTTTGGCGCATCCGATTGTCTTGGCATATGAATGGTCCGATTCCGGTTTTCCTTCCGAACCCACGTATAGTCTGGATCTGGGCGATGGAAAATCTTATCTCCGCTGCCGCAATTTTGACATAGGTGATATCAACGGAGACGGTGATGCGGAAATAGCCGCGGCGCTTGGTTCACCGGTAAGATCGGTTAACATATTGGATGTTGGTGTAGACAGCACCTTGATTATTACGGATCAAATCAGGCTGCCGGACTTTCGAACCGGGATCGGTTCGATTTATGTAAAAATGTTGGATTACGATTGGGACGGTCAAAGTGACCTGGTCGTGTTTTCGCCGGTTGGTTCGCTTATAAAGTCCCAGGTGATTACCCAAAGCAACGGTCTTTGGAACACCGGAAAAGTCCAGATAAACGCATTTGATGGGATGGATGGATTTTTACCCAATGCGACCGTTGTTTCGGATTGGGATATGGATGGATTTCAGGATTTGCTTTTGCCCTTTCAATCCGGAGATGTGATCGCCCTGACGCCGTCTTATGAAGCGCTTGCGGTGGAAAGATTGCCACTGGAGCCAGGTCCGATCTCCGATTTGAAACAGGCCGATTTGAACGGCGATGGTTTTCGGGATTTGCTCATCACCTCAGGTGAAACCAATCTTCTCTCCGTGGTTTACGGAGACACAACCGGCAACCGAACCCCGGAATACTATTCTCTGGACAGCGATTCCCTCGCTTCCCAGGTATTCGTGACATTACCTATTACACGCTTTGGTATGTATACAGGGACTATTCTGGCTGCAGAATGGAATGGCCTGGAATCCAATGTGGTACAAGTCGATCTGGGTTTTGGAACAACTCCCGAAGTAACTACGACCGAACCACCCGAGATTCCTGAAATCGCCTCGGCGCAAAAAGAACAATTGCCATCGGAACCGGTGGCTGCAACCGGGGTACCCTTACCGCCTGATGTTCTGCCCCGTTATGTGCTTCCGGTGAATCAGCCTTTTGCATTTACAATCCCAGAAAAGGAAGGTGAGGAGTTCTACAGTTTCCGCTGGGTTCAACCGCCTCCTCCGGGAATGTATTTCCACTACGATTCCAAATCGATTCGGTGGGTGCCGGATGTAACCAATTTAGGCGCATATCCTCTAGACTATTTTGTTCGGATGAAAACAGGTGAAAAAGTCCAGGCCGGGCCTGCTGTTGGGAATGATTCGTTGGTAACCTACCAGGTGGCCCCCACTCTCGAAGGTCATGAAGAGCAACTATGGATATATGTGAACGATCCGCCTGTTTTTGTGTCCGAACCGGGACAGACGGAATTTGTCTCCGATGAATTGTTTACCTACACACCAAAAGTTAGGGACCGAAATATAGATGCCAAAATTTCACTGGGACTGGAACGAGGCCCGGATGGTATGACACTGAAAGACGGTGAACTTTTCTGGCAAACCGATAGTACCAGCACTGGTGTCTATGAAGTTCGCATTGTTGCTTCGGATGGCTTTGACCGGGCGTCCCAGGAATTCAAGTTGTTCCCCAGAGCCGGTGTTCGAATTTTATCCACGCCGATATCCGAAGGAAAAGTCAACCAGTTGTATCAATACACGCCGGAAGCCTGGCATCAGCAACTGGATTATCCTTTACTCTTTAGTCTTGTCAAAGCGCCGGAGGGTATGACGATTGACAGCGTCGGAACAGTATCCTGGACGCCAACGAATACTCAAGTGGATACACAGCGGTTTGCCCTGGCTGTCCAGCACGGTGTCGCCACCGATACCCAACGAGTGGCCGTTTATATTAATCACCCGCCGGTGATCGTGAATGCTCCGCAACCCATGATCAAACTGGGTTTGGGCGATTCATGGGAATTCACACCCGATGTATTCGATCCAAATCAAGCCGATGAGATCACCTACATCGCCCGGGAACTTCCGGAGGGGATGCGGATGGATCCTTTCGACGGACGACTCTATTGGGAACCGGGAGGCAATAATCTGGACTTTTCGCATCTGGCTGTGGATGTAACTGACGGAAAAGAAATTCGAACTTTCGAGTCCGATTTCTTTGTCAATGCTCCGATCCATGTGGTGTCGTTGCCGCCCATGATCGCCACAGTTGGCGAACCTTACTCATACAAAATTTTGACCTCCGACTTGAACAAAGCTGATTTGCTTCCACTGGACCATGTTGTCAAACTGGATCCGGTAGCTTTGTGCCGGGTTTACGCAGCGCGAATCAACGACGACGAGGCCGCGGCTAATATCGACCGCTATATTGGGGATTGGAATTCAGCTGAGACGGTGTACTGGTCGCCTCCCGACAGTTCATCAGATGGTTACATTTCACGCCTAAATCTGAAGAAATACGTTCAGCAGATTTTTTACGAAAAAGATCAGCTTTATGTGGTGGTAAAAACCGTGGATAATCGTTCGGTAAGTATCAAAGATGTCTTGTGGGAATTTTTCCATGGTAACCAGGGGAAACCACCGAAAGTGACCGTAACCCGGTTTCCAATCAATCGCTACACGCTGACGGATTTCCCGGATGGCATGACGGTCAACGAAGTTACCGGCACCCTTTCCTGGACAGCGACCAAAGATCAGGTGGACGTCCAAAAGGTGACCGTAGTGGTTTCGGACGGCTATACCAAGGATGAACAGTCGTATGAAGTATATGTGAACCATCCACCGGTGATTGTGTCCAATGCCCCGGGTAAAGCATTAGTTGGTGAACCCTATGTGTACCAGACCCGGGTAGAAGATCTGAACAGTAACGCCGTTCTTCAATTCTCACTGGTGAAAGGTCCCCGGAATATGCAAATGGACAAAACCGGGAAAGTGGTGTGGACACCGGAGGCCTCACAGATAAACGATCACGTTTTCGAAGTGGAAGTGACCGACGGCTACCGCAAAGATCATCAGGTTAATCATGTGTTTGTGAATATGGCGCCTACGATTATTTCCAAACCGAAACCGGTCACCCTGGCCGGATACGAATATCGCTACCGCCTCGTTGCAGAAGACCTGAACAAAGACAAAATTACGTTCCGTTCTGTCCGGTTACCCAAATACTCAAAGTTTAACACAAAGACAGGTTTATTTACCTGGAAGGCCCGGAATAATCAAAAGGGGCCTAACGATGTGATTATCCTGGCGATTGATGAACACGGTGCCGCCACGACGCACCAGTTCCAGATTCATGTGTTCGAAGATCCGGGAGCCCGCCAATTTGTGAACACAGGCTGGCCGCTCATGCTCACGTTTGTGGGTGTGATTTTTGCCTGGGGTGTTTCCCAGATTTAATCGGCAGGTAATTCCGCCTTTTCCAGGCGATCCAAAATCGCCTTCTGTGCATCCTCCGGTAATTCCATTTTCACCCGTATATAAGCCACCGGTAAATCCGAATCCAACTTTGATTCCAGGCGGATTGCATCTTTTTCCGTCGTTAGGATCAACACGGGATTCAGAGCTTTGATCTGCCGGTAAATCCGATCCATTTCCCGCTCCCCAAAGATTTGGTGATCCCGGAATTTTAGATGCGTTTTATAATGTATATCTAACGCCTGTACCGTCGCTTCAAACCCTTTTGGATCGCCAATTCCGGAAATCAGGAGCACCGCTCCGGATTGGCTGAGTTTAATCGCATCTAGATCCGACACATCTTCATTAAAAAAAATAATCTCATCGTGGGTTAAGGGGACGGAAAACCAGGGGATGGAAAGTGTTTCGATGCGAGAGCGGATTGTATCAGCAAATTCATAGAGATTGGATTTGGTTACCAGGATAAGGTTTGCGCGCCGGATGTTGGACCATTTTTCTCTGAGTCGTCCCACCGGCAGTATACGGTAAAAGGATTCACGGTCTCTTGCATTTAGAAGAACAATATCCAGGTCGCGGGCGATTCGCCGATGTTGAAAAGCATCATCCAGGATGAGCACATCCGGGTGAAAACGTTCAATCAGGAGCTGCGCACCCCGTACCCGGTCTTCGTCCACCATGACAGGAGATTTGGGTAAAGCATGGGAGATGAGAAGAGGTTCGTCGCCTACGGAAATCCAGGACGGGCGTTTATTTGATTGACCATCGGAAACCAAAACCGAACCCTTGGTTTTGCGTCCATATCCGCGGCTTAGCACGGCAACAGATTTTCCCTGAGCGACAAGCGCCTTAGCGATGGCAATGACCGAGGGTGTTTTCCCGGTTCCTCCGGCGGTGAGGTTTCCCACGGAGATAACAGGCACATCCACCGCAACAGCCTTGAACCACCCGTGGTTAAAAGCAAAATTTCGGAAACCGGAGAGCGCCGAATAAATCCAGCTGATCAAATAAAACAGGCTTTTAATCAGCAGCTTCATCATTGGGTCTGCGGCCGGAAGCGATGCAGGCTTGCTGTTCGGTTTCATCCATGGCGATTTTCAACCGGTTCACACAATCTTCAAAATCATCATCTGCGCTAAATTCAAGATGGGGTCCGAAACATAAGTGAATCTTCGCAAAAGGTTTGACCACATAAAAGGTATCCCAATTGGTAAAACCCCAGGAACGGTTCGCATCACCGATCATGGGAATAACCACAGCATTGGTTTTTTGCGCCACCCGGATTACGCCGGGTTTGGGGATTTTGGCCGGACCCTTGGGACCGTCCGGTGTCATGGCCAGGAGTTTTCCCCTGCCTTTCAGTGCATCTACCATTTCGCGGTACACTTCTTGGCCCCGGCTGGAACTGCTGCCACGAAGAAGATTCCAACCTAACCGTTCACCTATTTCGGAGATAAAATCCGCGTCTCTATGCATTCCTGCCAGACCATAGTGATTCTGACCGGACAATTTCATAAAGACTGGCAATAGGCGTCCGTGCCAGGCTGCAATTATCACGGGTCTTCCCTGATCCAAATAGCGCTGGTAGTCACCGTT
>CAZJWP010000045.1:0-15758 GCA_964549745.1 uncultured bacterium
CTAAATGACTTTTGCACCAAGCAGATTTGTGTAGATTGCCGCGTCGCTCCACTCCTCATCGCAATGACATACTGTTTCGGTTTTTTCTCACACAACATTTGTTTGAATAAGAAATCCTTTACGGAAGTTTGAGACTTCCGTAAAGTTCAGGGCATATATATGATGGAAACCTGAATTCTAAATTTTCCTAATCGCCTCTCTCCAGACCGCTTTCTTCTCCTTTTGCCATTGAGCATTTTTTGAGGGGAAATAAATGGAATCAAAATCCGGATTTTCTGACTTTATAGTAACCGAATAAGAGTCATCGATTAGTCGCAGTACACCCAGTGCTGTCCGGTCCTTCATGGCGGAATGCCCGATGGGATGATCGATCAGATCAGCGATAAACTGCAATAGAGGCGGACGGGAACCGCCTCCACCGGCCGAAATGGGTTCTTCCGGTAATTGTACATCCATTGCGGTTAAAATGTCATCCACCAGTAAACCGATTGATTCCATGCCTGCCCGGACTATTTCGTCCTCAGAGGCGGAATCCAACTTATAAAAAACAGTGGAAAACTGGTCTTTCCAGTATGGAGCAGCCATCCCCACAAAACCGGGAACAATGACTCCGGATGTTTCCATCCCTGAGGCCCGATCATACCAGTGCATTTCAGGGTGTGGAATATTCAGACGCTCCTCGAGCCAGTAGAAAAGTGAATTACAGGCGTTGATGGTTCCTTCCAGCAGGTAAGAGACGTGCGCAGAATCGGAGGTAAGGACATTGCTCAGTAATTCCGGTGTGTGGCGCGGCGTATCGCCGGTATTAAGCTGAACGGAACCGGACGTTCCGAAATTCATGGCCAGTGTGCCGGTCTTTTTCCCGCCTTGGCCGATCAAAGCGGCTTGCTGATCGCCGATAACGCATTTTAACGGTACCGGCTTTTGCGGACGGTCCAGATTTCCCCAATCGGAAACCACCGGTTGAAGCGGCGGGAGACAGTCTGGATTCACTTCAAATAACTGCAATAATTTCGGATCCCAGTTGCGTTGATCCAGATTAAAAAGCTGACTTCGCCCGGCGATCGATTCATCCACAGCAGTGACACCGGTCAGACGGGAAACGATAAAAGTGGAAACGGGACCAAACCATGCGTTTCCATTTTCCACTGCTGTTTTTAAGGCAGAGAGATGATCAACAAGATGGCGATACTTCGGTCCTCCGAAATGAGCGGACAGAGGAATCCCGGTTATATTTTGAATGACTGAAGCTTCGGACCGAAGTTGATTGACCACCCGGACAGCCCGGCTGTCCTGCCAGCTTAGTGCCGGAGTTAACGGCTGAAGATCGGATTTCCGCCAGAATAAAAAAGTGGATCGCTGGCTAGCCATCCCGGCCGATTCGATATGAATTCCCCGCTCCTCAGCCCATTGAAAAGCTTTGCCGAGCAACCGTTCCACAGAAGCCAGAATTTCAAGAGCATCCGATTCTACATGATGCTCTTTCGGACGATGAAGCTCATGTTTTTCACCGGCTTTGAAAACAGACGTGTGGTTTAAATTAAAAATAAAGATTTTGGAGGAGCTGGTTCCCAGATCTAACACCAAAAAATGTGGAGGAGGAGTCATATTATTCCAATGTTTTCAAACTTGTGTGAAAAAAGCCAATGACGCCGCAGGCTGCTGCGCCAATCCCGATACCTAAAAACACGGTTTGAATATCGATCAAACTGGCAACGATGCCGGTTAGCGCAGATGAAAGCGCCGTCACGCCCACAACCGACAGATGTACCATGGAGAACAATCGCCCGTGAAAGGAATTGGGTACGTGCTTCTGAATCAATGCCGTACGTGAAATAACGATCATGGGTATTCCAATCCCGTGGATTACGATCATGATCATGACGAAGCTGACGGTGTCGGCGCTGTAAAACAGGGAATAAGTTAATCCATCCAGTACCATCCCCAGCAACAGCAGCGACCCGCTCCGCATTCGGTGCAAATACGTATACACCAGTGCCGATCCAATCAGCATCCCCAGGGCCATAAGAGCCTCCACAAAAGCATATTGAGTGGCCGATCCGTGAAGGGCTTCTTTAACCAGAACGGGCATTCCCACAATAGCCGGTCCCATAATAAACAGATTATTTACTATAGTCAGTCCCAGCATAAAGCCAATCGCCGGATTTTGTTTTAAATAGCGGAATCCTTCCCGCAATTCTTTCAGTGAATGAGTTTCATCGGATGGGATGGTCGTTTCCGGGCGCTTCATTCCCAGCAATAAAAACAGGGTGACAACAAAGGACAATCCATCCAGAATGAACAACCAGGGAACCGTTACAAATTTGAGCAACATACCGGCAAGAGCCGGACCCAGTAAATACGCCAATTGCGATGAAGTGGATAAGATCGAATTGGTTTTAACCAGAACATCCGGGGGGACCAACTGTGGAACCAGCGCATTCAACGCCGGTGGAAACAACGTCCCGAAACTGGCTCGAAGAAATGCTAAGCAGCCGATCAAAAACGATTGTTCCCAACCATTCCAGATCATGATGGGGATCAGGGCAACGGTCAGAGCCTGCGATGCCTGGGAGAAGATCATCACTTTCATACGATTGAATCGGTCGGAGGCTACACCGGCCCACAGGCCGAAGATCAGCGCCGGGAGATAAGCGCTGGTCGCTACCAGTCCGGTGATGGCGGCACTTCCGGTGATATCCAGGATCAGCCACACCAGAGCGATCTGGTAAATGGCATCGCCGGCAGCGGTGATTCCCTGGGCTGCCCAAAGAAGGACTAATTCTTTTCGGGTGCGTTGCATGAATTCGGATTCGTCTAAGCGGCTGAAAAATTAGGATGTAAAAGGGTTTTTCCCTTTGAGAAAATCCACAGTAATTTTTACGCACTTTTGAGCGGGGTCAATCTTGGATTCAAATCTCATCCCGGCTCAAAAACTACTAACAATTTTTAAGGAGGAAACCATGTCATTGGTTATCAACGATGAATGCATTAACTGCGGTGCTTGTGAACCTGAATGCCCTAATGATGCAATTTATGAAAGTGGAGTCGAATGGGATTTAAAGGGTGAAACCCACGACCCGATTTCCGAAGAATTCTATTACATTGTTCCTGATAAATGCACCGAATGCAAAGGGCACTACGACGAATCACAATGCGTGGAAGTATGCCCGGTAGATTGTATTGAGGTTGGCATCGAAGAAACAGAAGAAGTTTTGATGGAGCGTTACGAGGGGCTCAACGGATAAAAGCCATTTCATACGATTCATTTTTCTTTAATTTGGGTTCGGCAAAAAAGGAGTGAATCATGGCGTACATTATTACCGAACCCTGTGTAGGAACCTGCGATACTGCCTGCGTGGATGTTTGTCCCGTAGATTGTATCCATCCCACGAAGGACGAATGGGATGAAGCGGGGTATACACAAAACAATCTGGACGATAAAATGCTGTATATCGATCCGGAAGAATGTATTGACTGTAGCGCTTGTGAACCGGAATGCCCGGTGGAAGCGATTTTCGATGAGGTGGATGTCCCGGATAAGTGGCAAAAATACATTAAGATCAACTACGATTATTTCGGACGTACCTATATCGAATAATTCATTCATTTTCGCCCTTCAATTGAGCGGCTGTCTACGGTTAGCCGCTTTTTATTCCACGAAAGATTAAAAAGAGAGAATTATGGACAAAAATAAGGTTTTAGACCTTCTGAAAACCATCCCTTATCCTGGATTTTCGAGAGACATTGTTTCCTTCGGAATGGTTGACCAAATTGCTATTGAAGGTGAATCTATCCGGGTGACCTTGAAGATATCAACGCAACAGTCGGAGAAACGCGATTCGGTTGTCAATTCAGTCCGGGATGTTCTGAAGAAATCGGAGGCATTTAAAGATATCCAGGTTACGGTTTTGGATCAGGCGCCGGCCCAGCCGAAAGTGGACACAGCGCCGGCAAAAGAAATTAACGGGACGGTCAAACATGTGATCGCCGTTGCCAGCGGAAAAGGCGGCGTGGGAAAATCCACGATTGCAGCCAATCTGGCGGCCACATTGAAGAATCGCGGTCATTCCGTTGGATTGCTGGATTTGGATATCTATGGTCCCTCACTACCGATTATTCTGGGATTCAGCGGACAACCCAAAGTCACAAACGACCAAAAGATTATTCCCATGGAACGTTATGGGATGAAAGTTATGAGCTTTGGTTTTCTCAGTGGAAATGACACACCTGTTATCTGGCGCGGACCCCTGGTTGCCCGTATGACTGAACAGTTCTTCCGGGATGTACAATGGGGTGAGTTGGATTATTTGATTCTGGACTTACCACCGGGAACGGGAGATGTACAGTTAACCCTGAGCCAGAAGGTTCCGTTGAGTGGGGCCATTATTGTCACCACACCCCAGGACATCGCTCTGGCGGATGTGAAAAAAGGCGCAGACATGTTCCGCCGGGTCAATACACCGGTGCTGGGTGTAGTTGAAAACATGTCCGGATTTCTGCTCAAAGGACAATTGACCGGTTCACAAGACGCTTTACCAAAGGATCTCAAAGTGAAGTTCACGGGTGATACCGAAGCGGGGATTGCACCGGATGGAACCTTTGAAGTCACACTGGACGTGTTTAAGCGTGGCGGCGGTACCCGCGAAAGTGAACGGCTGGGCGTTCCCCTTTTGGGCGTATTACCTTTGGCGCCGGAAATCATGGAAGCCACCGATGCCGGTGAGCCGCTGGTCCTTCACGATCCGGACGGAGCGCTGGCAAAAATATACGATGTGATTGCAGATAAACTCATGGGCGTGCTGACCGACTGACGACATGACATTCTGGTGGCCATATGTTCTGGTTTTGCTGGTGGGTTGCGGAACAGTGTTTCCGTTCTGGTTCAGTTTAGATACCTCCGAAGACATGACCTCCCGGTTCAACCGGGATATGCTGGAAATATATTTTATTCTCTCCGGGGCATCGGCAGGCCTGATCTGGATTCAGGTCTACAATATGCAGATCCGGCTTTCTGTGCTGGTTTGGGCTATTTCGGTTCTGGCTGTTGTCTTGTACGGATTGTGGATAAAAGTATCGTCCCGCTTGCTCATGTTCCCCAGCCTGTTTGGTCTGATCGTATTGCACCGATACAGCACGTACCAAATTCCAGTTTATCCACAATGGATTCAGGAGTTGACGATATTATTGAGTGCCAGCTTGTTAGTCATCGCCATTCATCTTGTGTTCTCACAACTCAAAGCTGACCGAACGCCGGATAAAACCAACCTGAATCACCGTCGGGTACTGGCTTTCCTAATTCTCCTGGCGGTTCGCCTGGTTTGGGATGTGGGCTATATCCTTGTTGCCGGTACCGAGGATGATTACGGCATTCGGCTTCCACTGTATCGATTCCTGGCGGAAAACGAACTTCGACTCAGCCTGACCTACGGCCTGACGTCCTGGTTTTTCCCGTTGCTGATCTCTGCGGTTCTCTATTTTAAGGGAAGACAATTTTCGGGCACGATTTGGCGCTGGGTAGGAACAATCCTTATCCTTCTGCTTTGTATCGGCTTGACGGTCGGTGGATATTTTTTATTGAACTACGGTTACGTCCTCTAGGACGGATTGCGGAAGTCGGTTGATTGCCGACGAAGCGGGTGGTAATTTCGCCGGCGATTTTCCTTCTGTTTGGTATCGACACTTATGAATCAGGACACCTTACGATCTAAAAAAATGCAGAGCGACCGATTACCCGTTCACATCGCCATAATCATGGATGGAAACGGTCGCTGGGCAAAAGCGCATCGACTGCCAAGAGCAGCCGGTCATCGTGAAGGTGTCAGCTCTGTAAGGGAAATCACCGAAGTATGTGGTGAACTGGGAATTAAGCATTTATCTTTATATACCTTTTCCACGGAAAACTGGAGACGACCGCCGTCGGAAGTCACGGCACTGATGCGCCTGTTACTCAGTACGATTAAAAAGGAAGTTCGTGAACTTCACAAGAATAACGTGAGGCTTACAACAATCGGGGACTTACAGGCTTTGCCGAAAAAGACGAGAAAAGAACTTGAAGACGGGATCAAACTCACACAGGGCAATACAGGTTTAAATCTGAATTTGGCATTGAATTATGGGAGCCGCCAGGAAGTGGTTCGCGCCACCCGGAAATTTATCGCCGATGTTACGGCGGGAAAAAAGAAAGCCGACGATCTGGACGTGGACTTACTCTCAACCTATCTTGATACGGCCAGGTTACCCGATCCGGACCTTTTGATTCGCACCGGCGGCGAATACCGGCTCTCAAATTATTTATTGTGGCAATGCGCTTACACCGAGATAATTGTGACGGAAACATACTGGCCTGATTTTCGGGAACAACAATTGATGGACGCCATTAACGAGTACCAGAACCGCGAACGACGGTATGGGATGATTAGCGAGCAATTAACGCCAGATAACTGATGCATATAAATAAAAATCTTTTCGTAGTCCTGGGGCTGTTTTTTTGTCTTTTGGGGGCACAGGAAGCACAGGATGTTACACTAAAATCCGTTGTGGTTACCGGTAATACTCTGACCTCCGAATCCATGATAACATATACGGCCGGACTCCGGCCCGGAAACACGATTGCCACCACCGAATTTACACGAGCTGTCAAACGCCTTTGGGAATTGGGTCTGTTCCGGAATATCCAGGTCATTTTGAATGATGAAACGTCGGAGGGTCTGGACATTACGATCCAGGTGGAAGAAAATCCGGTCCTGGGTGCTATAACATATAAGGGGAATAAAAAGCTAAAGAAAGACAAGTTCGATGAAGAATTGGATCTAAAAGTCGGACAGCGTATCAAGACGAATACAATTCACGATGCGATTAAAAAAATGAAATCGCTGTACGCGGACGATGGTTATCTGCTGGTGGATATCGAACCTGAATTGATCGAAACCCAAAATAAAACCATCCGTGATCCGAAGATCGTCGCCAATACGGAAGATGTTATTTTCCATATCAAAGAAGGTAAAAAAGTCAAAATCCGGAAGATCAACTTCGATGGGAATAAGGCTTTTTCGGACTTTCGATTGCGAATGACGATGAAGGACACCAAAGAACAACGCTGGTACCTTTTTTGGCGCTCGCCCTTTGATCGCGATAAGTATGAAGATGACATGGATAAGCTCCGGACATTGTACAGAGATCACGGCTACCGCGATGTGGCCCTGGTTCAGGATACAGTTGAATATGCCAAAGACGATCGGCATATGAACATCCTGATAAAAATTGATGAAGGTCCGCAATACAAATACCGGGATTTCAGCTTGGAAGGGAACACACTTTTCAGTGACAATGAATTACGCGATGCCCTCAATCTAAAAAAGGGCGATCTCTATAATGATGAAGTTTTTACATCGGCAGTTTATGAACGGATGCAGGGCTTGTACATGGATCGGGGATACATTTACAGTCAGGTTGATCCTCAAATCACTCCCATCGGTGAAGACTCCCTGGATATTCACTTTGTCATCCAGGAAAATCACAAGGTTCATGTGCGCAATATCCTGATTGCCGGGAATACAAAAACGCGCGAAAATGTCATTCGACGGGAATTAAAGATTTTTCCCGGTGATGTGTTTAACCGGAATAAATTAATCCGATCCCAACGGGAAGTATGGATATTGAATTATTTTTCTAACGTCGTTCCCAATGTTCAGCCGGTGGATGATGACGAAGTGGATCTTCAATTTAAGGTAGATGAAAAATCATCGGATCGCGCCAGTGCGAATATTGGTTTTACCGGTGAATATGGAGTTACCGGCGGCGGTGGCCTTGAATTCACCAATTTCAGGGGATTGGGGCAGACCTTGAATCTGAGTTTTAATGTTGGGACCAACTATTCTTTCAGCAGCTCTAACATACCGGCCGATTATCGCTCGTTCAGTTTCAGTTTTACAGACCCCATGATTTATGACACGCCAAACCTGGTGGGTTTTTCAATCTATTATACCTACCGCGGTGCATCTACCAATTATTCCTTTCCCCTGGATTTTGCAACAAAAGGGGCCTCTTTCACCTGGGGACGGCGGCTGCGCTGGCCGGATGATTTTTTCCGTGCAAGCTGGAACATGGGATTCTCACAAACCCAGTATTTTGGGACTCAAAGCGATTTGGACACTTATGTGAGTGGTTTGGAGCGTTCACAAGGAATTGCGATCAGTCAGGTTATTACTCGTGACAGCCGTGATCGCCCGGAGTTTACCACACGTGGTTCCAAGGCCGTTTGGCAAACGAAAATTTCAGGTGGATTACTGGGTGGAAATGAAGACTTCATTAAACATGTATTGGATTTAGATTGGTATACTCCTACATTCTGGAAATTTGTTTTGATGAGTTCTTTCAAAATAGGAATGATTCAGCCCCTCGCTGCAAAGGGTAACGAAATTTCAGTCGTACCTTACGACGAGAAATTCATCATGGGTGGAAACGGTATCCCCTATGGGAACATGTTGCGCGGATACCCGGACAATTCCATCGGTCCCGTAACGTCCAGCGGGAGTCCCATTGGTGGGAATTCCATGCTTAAATTCACTACGGAATTCCGAATTCCATTTTCGGATAATCCCGTTGTTTATGGATTGGCTTTTGCAGAGATGGGGAACGTGTGGAGTTCGGCATCCATGACAGAACCATATTATTTGCCGCGTAACGGCCCATTGTCTTTAAAAAGAAGCGCTGGTGTGGGTATTCGCTTTTTCATGCCCATGGTCGGAATGCTTGGATTTGACATGGGGTATGGGTTCGACGATATCACCGGGGATGGGAAACCGGAAGGATGGAACTATACCATAACATTTGGACAACCTTTCTAACAGGACAGGAGAGAACATAGTGAGGACATCGCATTTGAAAACCCTCATGCTTGCAAGCTTGATGCTGTGGCCAATTTTAGGAACGGCTCAGGTCAAGATAGGCTATATTGAATCAGAACGGATCCGCAACGAATACGAAGATTTCAAAGATGCGGAATCACAACTCCAGCTGGAATTTCAGAAAGTACAGACCGAATATCAGGGCATGCTGGCCCATCTGGACAGTATAAAGCAGACGTATGATACTCAACGCCTGATGAGTTCACCCGATTGGCGCCGTCAAAAAGAAGATGAAATTTCCAATCTGGAACAACAAATTCAATTCTACCAGAATTCGAAAGTCGGACCGGATGGTGAGTTGTATAAAAAACAAGCCCAGATGGAATACGATATTTTGGCCAAGGTAAAAGCAGCCGTGGATAAAGTTGCCATTAAAGACGGATATGATTTCATCTTCGATGGTTCCGTTTCTTTACTTTACGGGAAACCCACCTACGATGTGACGGACGACGTCTTGCATGAATTGAAGAATGTAACAGACACCGATACGACGAACCCGTAACAACTTTATTTGTGATCAGCTTGCACAAGCTGGCTTCCCTGTGTGACGGGGAAGTGCTTGGTGATGGGACTTTATCCATTGAAGGTGTCTCCGAAATTCAGGATGGAAAGCCCGGCACAATCACCTTTTTAGCGAATCCGAAATATCGTGAATTTCTGGATCGAACAGAAGCCTCCGCTGTCGTTGTTTCGGATCCAGGTCTTTTGGGGGACAAACCGGGCATAGTTGTCAAAAATCCGCAACTGGCCATAGCAAAAATTCTGGGCTTCTTCGCCCCACCCGTTTCCGTTCCGAAAGGCATCCACGACAGCGCCATCGTAAATTCGTCAGCCCGCATTAGTGATACGGCTGCAATTGGCCCTCATACGATTATTGCTTCGGGCGTCTCTATCGGAGATAACTGTAATCTTCATGGAAATATTTCTATTGGAGAAAATTGTACACTTGGCGCCGGGACAATCATTCATCCTGGCGTTGTTTTATACCCGAATACAAAGATCGGAGAAGGTTGCATAATCCATGCCGGAACGGTGATTGGGAGCGATGGTTTTGGATTTGTCACTGATAAGGACGTGCATTACAAAATTGCCCAGAATGGCGGCGTTACGATTGGCAATCATGTTGAGATTGGCGCCAATTGCACCATCGACCGGGGAACGATCAGCGACACAAAAATTGGTGATCATACAAAGATTGACAACCTGGTTCATATTGCCCATAATGTTGATATTGGGAAGGGGTGTCTCATTACAGCACAGGTCGCATTTGCAGGGAGCGTGAAGGTAGGAGACTTTTGTATATTCGCGGGTCAATCCGGGGTTGCCCCTCATCTAAAACTTGGGGATCGAACCGTGATCGCTGCCAAAGCAGGTGTCACGAAATCATTGGAGGGTGGTAAAGTGTATGCGGGAATGCCTGCCCGCGACATTCTTGAACAAAACCGCCGGGATGCACTACCCCGAAAAATGGACTCCCTTAAAAAGCGGCTGGATGTTATTGAACAAAACTTAGCACATCAGACTCATGAGACAAAATCAACGAACGATTAATTCACCGGTTTCCTGTACCGGACGTGGACTACACACCGGTGTAGAAAGTACGGTAACCTTTATACCGGCCACTGAGAACAGTGGTATTCGGTTTCTCAGAAAAGATGTGGAAAATTGTCCCGAGATTAAAGCGGACATCGATCATGTGGTGGATATATCCAGAGGAACAACCATTGAACAAGCCGGCATTCGTATTCATACTGTTGAGCATGTTTTGTCCGCAGTATCCGGTTTACGAATTGACAATGTCCTGATTGAACTGACGGCCAAAGAGCCGCCCGTGATGGACGGAAGCTCAAAACCTTTTGTGGATGTGCTTTTGGAAACCGGATTTAAGGAACAATCCGCTCCACGGGAAATTCTGGAAATTGATCGCGGCGTAGCCTATTCCGATCCGGAACGCGGTGTGGACATTCATGTTTTACCCTCGGACCGTTTCCGTGTCACTTTTATGGTCGATTATAAATTGCCCAGCCTGGGTACCCAATATACGGCGGTGTACAATATGGAGCGGGACTACCCGGAGCAGATCGCACCGGCACGGACTTTCTGTTTTTTAAGCGAGATCGAATCGCTGAAGGAGCAGGGTTTGATCCAGGGCGGCAAGCTTGACAACGCGGTCGTTATTGTCGACAAAACAATTCAAAAAACCGAAGTGGAACGACTCCGCTCCCTGTTTGGGATCAAAGAAGAGATCATCCTGGGTGCGAACGGTATTTTAAACGGAAAAGTCCTTCGGTTCCCGAATGAGCCGGTCCGGCACAAAGCTCTGGATTTAATCGGCGATCTGGCGCTGCTGGGAATGTCTATTAAAGGCCATGTAATTGCAGCCCGAAGCGGTCATGCCGCCAACGTAGAGCTGGTGAAAAAAATTCGGAAGGAATTCGAAAAAAAAATTCTCCAGAAGCGGTACCAGGACAAAACCGCCGGCGATTATTTGTTGGATATCAACGGCATTCTGAAATTGATGCCCCATCGGTATCCCTTTGTTTTAATTGACCGAATTCTGGATATGACTTTAGGTGAAAACCTGACGGCCATAAAAAACGTAAGCTTCAATGAGCCCTTTTTTCAGGGACATTTCCCCAATCAACCGGTCATGCCGGGAGTGCTCATCCTGGAAGCGATGGCACAGGCCGGCGCTTTCCTGGTTTTGAACAGCGTTGAAGACCCACTTACCAAAAATATGCTCTTTTCTGCCGTACAAGATGCAAAATTTAGAATGCCGGTTATCCCCGGCGACCAATTACGGCTGGAGCTAGTCCTGGAAAAATTCAGGATGAAGACTGTATTATTGAAAGGCATAGCCTACGTCGGGCTGAAAAAAGCAGTTGAAGCGACGTTAATGGCCAGTGTCGTTGATCGTATAACGGATTAGTCCTATCGCTACCTCAATTCATCCTACCGCAATCGTTGATCCCGGTGCCGGGTTAGACGACAATGTGACGGTCGGTCCTCATTCTATTATCGAAGGCAATGTACAGATCGGGTCCGGAACAGAAGTCGGTCCATTTGTTACGATTCGAAAAGGAACCACAATCGGAGAGGATTGCCGGATTTTCCAGTATAGCTCTATCGGTGAAATGCCCCAGGATTTAAAATACGCCGGCGAACCGACTGAAACGATGATCGGTGATCGGGTCGTGATCCGGGAATATGTATCGATTAATCGTGGAACGGCAGCGCATGGTCAGACGGAAATTGGCAGCGATGTTTTGCTGATGACCGGTGTGCACATTGCCCATGATTGCATTATCGGGGATTCGGTGATCTTTGCCAATCTGGTAACCCTTGGCGGTCATGTGGAAGTTGGAAATTGGGCATCTTTGGGCGGCGGTGTCCTGGTGCATCAATTTTGTAAAGTTGGGCAGCACGTTTTTGTTGGCGGTGGATTTCGGGTCGTACAAGATGTTCCGCCTTTCGTTCTGGCGGCAGAAGAACCGCTGACTTATCGCGGTATCAATCGCGTTGGATTGAATCGACGCGGCTTTTCCAAGGATGAGTTACGCCTGATTAAGGAAGCATATCGGCTATATTTTCGGTCTGAACTCCCCAGAAAAAAAGCACTGAAACAGATTGAAAAATCATGGGGCGATGAAGCGAACATTCAATCCATATTGAAGTTTATTTCCGCCAGTGAACGCGGTATTATTTAAACGGTTGAACATTCAGCGGCTTTGGTCCGGAGCCCTGATGTTTTCCACCATAGTTGCGCAGACCCAGATTCTGGATTTTTCCAATATTCAATCCAATTTCAAATCCAATGCAACTCCGATCCTCATGCGACAGGCTCTTATGCAATCGCAACCGCCAACCATCGTATGGAACACGGCACGCCGTACGGCGGTGGGATTCAGAACCGGAATGGGTCGATCCCTTCAATCCACCTCTCTGCCGGCGACTGGAGCACTCTGGTCTGTGGAAGGCTCAGAACTGATCTCATCGAACCTGGCATTGACCGGACAATTCTCCTGGCTCAAGGATGGTTCTGACCTGGCCCTGCTCCAGGGATATGGTTTGGCATATAAAGTATCAGACCCATGGTTTACGACGGTGCAATTTGCTTCCATGAATCAGGCTAACCAGATTTCCAGCCGATCTTTCGATGTACGCGGGTCTCGTATTTTTTCCATCGGGCAGGTTCATCCTGTCATCGGTTTTGGGATTAATCAAACAACCTGCCATTTTAAAACAACGCTCCTGCCTTTAGCTCCGGCGTCAATGGTTATAAAAAAGAATTTTCTTTTTACCTCATGGCGATTTAGCGCTTTGGGATTTGAATATATTTCCACAATTACGGTCGGTTCGAAACTTCTTCTTTTTTCACTGGAGTTGCTTAAACTGTCGCCGTGAGCAGGAAAAAAATATCCATTCTTGGTTCTACCGGATCAATCGGTGTGAATGCTCTGAAGGTTGTAGCCAATCTTCCTGAACAGTTTGAGGTGCAGGCACTGTCCTGCAATCGTAACTGGGAATTATTCGTAGAGCAGGTCCGGGAATTTCATCCCAAAACAGTGGTAATCCTGGATTCAGATGCAGCTGCTTTGGCAAAGACTGAACTTTCAAATGCCAACGTAGAAGTTTTGTCCGGTCGGGGAGGACTTCTTGAACTTGCCGGACGTGACAATGTGGACGTCTTGTTGAACGGTATTGTCGGCGCTGCAGGAATGGAGCCTACATTTTGCGCCATTTCGGCCGGTGTGGATGTGGCCCTGAGCAACAAGGAAAGTCTGGTCATGGCCGGCGATCTGATTACACGAACCAAAGCTAAAACGGGCGCAAAATTATTTCCGGTGGACAGCGAACATTCCGCCATTTGGCAATGTCTGGCCGGTGAGGATGCCGATGATATCAGGCGATTGATCCTGACCGGAAGCGGCGGTCCGTTCCGAACACGACCGGTCGACACATTCGGTGATATCACTGTCGAAGAAGCCCTAAAACATCCCAATTGGAAAATGGGCGCCAAGATTACAATTGATTCCGCTACCATGATGAACAAAGGTTTGGAAGTGATCGAAGCCTATTGGCTTTTCAACCTGCCCCCCGATAAAATCGATATTGTGGTCCATCCGCAGTCGATTATCCATTCCATGGTGGAATTTCAGGATGCATCGGTCAAGGCGCAACTGGGCGTTCCGGACATGAAAGTTCCCATCCAGTATGCACTGACCTGGCCAAATCACGCACCGGCACCCTGGGAACGATTGGACCTTTTGAAGGTGCAATCCCTGACCTTTGAACCTGTGGATCATGATCGATTTCCGGCCATTGATCTGGCTTATGATGCGCTTCGACGCGGCGGGACTGCACCGGCCGCTTTGAATGTAGCCAATGAACAGGCTGTTTACCGTTTCCTGAATAACGAAATTGGATTCACTGAGATACCGGAAATAATCCGGAAAGTGGTGGAAACCCATGATTGGGAAGCGCATCCGGATTTGAAAGATTTAATTGCTTTGACTGAAACAGTCAAACAATCTGTGGCGAATTATTCCGGATCAAACGTCGGAACAAAGGTGTAACCTTTTCGTGCGATTTACTCTAAAAGCAGGAAGCAAATAGTATGACAACATTTTGGGCAACCATCTTCGTCCTGGGTCTGTTGATCTTTGTACATGAACTGGGACATTACCTGGCAGCGCGTTCCGTCGGCGTGCGGGTGGACCGTTTTTCAATCGGTTTTCCGCCGCGACTCTTTACCTGGACATCGGAAAACGGTGGATGGGTTTTACGATTATTCTTTTATAAACGGCAGGATGGAGAAGCGTTAACCTGGCAACCCATTTGGGAAAAACGCATCGAACGACCCGGAAAAAAGGGAACCGGTACGGAGTATTGTTTTGCATTACTTCCTTTGGGTGGTTACGTAAAGATGGCGGGACTCATCGATGAGAGTTTGGATGGAGAATTTCACCACACGCCTGATGAATTAGGTTCCAAATCCTTTTTAGCCCAGGTGTGGGTTATGAGCGCCGGTGTCATCATGAATGTCCTTCTGGCCTGGCTTATGTTTTCCGGTGTGGCCTGGAACACCGGTTTACCAGAAGTGTCCCAAGATCCCGTGGTTTCTCAATTTGTGGATAACATGCCGGCCGCAGAATCAGGTCTTAAAGTGGACGATCGTATTTTGGCTGTAAACGGAGAAAGGTTATCCACATGGGATGAAATGTCCCAAAAAATTCATGCGCTTCCGGACGCCGATCTGGTACTCACCGTGCAGCGCGGGGATGAAGAACTGGACATCCCAATCCACTCGGGAACCCAGTCGGTGATTCAGGATGGGAAAGTGGATACACTGGGCGCCATCGGCATTTACCCGAATGTGACGTACATTCCCATTGGACTCACAAAAGCGATGCGTGCCGGGTTAAACTCGACCGGGAATACATTTGGCATGATCTTTATGTCGATTAAAATGCTGGCGTCAGGTCAGGCGTCCATGAAGGATATGGGTGGACCGATCTTTATCGCCCAAATGGCGGGAGAATCGGCGAAAGCCGGTTGGATTCCTTTGCTCATGTTCACGGCTCTGATCAGTGTGAATCTGGCTTTTTTAAATGTTCTGCCCATCCCGGGACTGGACGGCGGACAAATCATGGTGGCGCTGATTCAATTTGTGATCCGCCGGGAACTTTCGATCCGCGTACGGATGATCATCCAGCAAATCGGGATGGCTCTACTTCTCCTGTTGATGATCACCGTTGTCGTCAACGACATCGGCCGCCTGTTTGGCAACTGATATTATCCCGATATAGAGAAAACCACGGTCTATGGCCGTGGTTGAATCATTTTTAA
>CAZJWP010000046.1:0-15727 GCA_964549745.1 uncultured bacterium
TTGCTTCATCATTTCCTTTCCAAGGTTTTCATGGTGAAAAGCGATAATTTCGCGCTCTGAAATTCAGGTCAATTTATGTTGAAAGTCATAGACATCGGGCATTCCAATTATTCCATGGACACGGCGCTATCCATTCTGGAGACGGAAGTGAGCAATGCATCCTTCTCCGGGAATGTGAAGGCAATCAAGATCATCCACGGACATGGCACCGGTGCGCTCCGGAAGGCCGTCCGGCATTGGTGTGAAGAACAGGAGGGTCGTTTCCGGGCCGTGATTTTCGGGGAAGACTATGATTTATTTCACGAAGATTCGGCGGCCATGCGGCAGGAATGCGACCTGCCCCGCGATTCGGATTTTGGGAGACGAAACAGGGCGGTGACCTATTTGTGGTTGTGGTGATTGATTAGCGCTGAGCTCAGCACCCGTAGTTTACCGGCCGGCAGTTTGAGCAGCCGAAAAAGCTCTTCAATATTTAAGATTGAAAATTTTTAAGTAACGCCAGTACTCAAATTAATTATCACTTCCCAAATTTATCACAAATCTCACTCTTCTCGCTTATTCTGACGTTCTTGATTTAACCGTAAAGGTCGCAGAGAGCCGCAAAGGAGTTTCTGCCAACTGCCAATTGAATACTGGAAACTCTATTTCCCGGATTCTGACTCCGGTCTCCTTTTTACCGTCACGCCTCACACCTGACTTGCCACCCCGCGACTCCATTCTTTTGCCTTCCACGTTTGCTTTTGTATATTCTGTGCCTCAGGCAACCAAAAAGGCAATCAACGGCAATGACTGAATCGTATCACAGTTACGATCATCTTTTTACCAATATTAAACCCAATGCGATTGGCGGCATTCGCATCTTTACGCAAAATGATCCCTTTCGTATTGACCAGCATTACGACGCCGTTTCCACCGAAGAAAACGCCATCTGGGAACGGCTTTTTCGTAAATCGATTGATCTGCTGGACCGTTATGCTTCCGCCGAATATTTGAAGGGACTTGAATTGCTGAACCTGCCAGAAGACCGCTTCCCGGAATTCACCCAACTGTCGGAGGTGTTGAAGTCTGCCTCCGGCTGGGAGCTGCAGCCGGTGGCGGGATTTCTCGATGAATATTTGTTCTTCAAGTTGAATGCGGAACGGAAATTCCCGGTGACCGATATTATCCGAAAGTCGTGGCGGTTTACCGAAAAATACCGCGGCGTTACCATTGCCAATGAGGATGAGTACACGCCGGAGCCGGACATCTATCACGATGTCCGCGGTCACGCGCCGTTTTTGACCGACCGGAAATACGGCGATTTCCTGGCCGACATGGGCCAGCTTGGATTGGATCTGATCCGCGATGACCGCGGTCTGGGTCCGGAATTGGTAGCTCACAACCTGAAACGTCTCCAGAATTTTGCCTGGTGGACTTACGAATTTGGCATTATGAAAAAACAACCGGACACAGACCGGCTCCGGAGGGAACCGAACGATATGGATCACGAGATCTACGGCGCAGGTATTTTGTCATCCTACGGCGAAACCCTGAATGTGGCGGCTTGCAGCCAGGGCCGTTCCCGGCAATCCGAACTCCGACCGTTTGATATGGAAGAAATCGTTCTCACCCGCTTTGACTATAGCGAATTCCAGGACCGTTATTTTGTGATCGATTCCATGGAACAGCTGTATGCCGACTATGAAAGTAATCGGCATTTGTTTTATTACGAGGGTTGAACGGCGAATCGGAGGTTTTCGGATATATCCGGGTTGCCATAGGTTCTTCCCCGATTTTTTTGTCCATAATGGAGAATTGTTGGGCACAATTATAGAGGGGACTAAATCCGTTGTGAACATTGACAAAACATTATAACACTTCACCCATGAAACGTATTTCACTTCAACGTCTGGTCGTCCTGACCGGCATGGGTTTGCTCCTGCTGGTTTCCTGCGGGCCGCCACGGATGAGTCTGGAAGAGCTTGCGGTGCAAAAACCGGACTTTGTAGTCGTCCGCGCCGATTCCCTGATCCGCGCCAATAAAGATCAACCTGAGGCGCCGGCCCTGATCGCCAAGGCGTTCGTATCGGTGGCCGATTCAATCGTGAAATCCGATCCGCGCTCGGACAAAGCCCTGTTGTTATATAACCGGGCCCACAATCTGGATCCCAAAAACCCGGATGCGGAATACGGGGCATATTTGATCAAAGGCCGCCGGTTTTACAAAAAAGGCGGCAAAGACGATATCTGGGACGGGATCGAAGCCTTCGCCAAGGCGGCCCAATATCACCCGGATTCCGGGATTCCTGTTTTGTGGATGGCCCGGTCCTACTACAAAGAAGACCATCAGGATTTCGAAATGATTATCGAGACCTACAACAAAGCCTTAAATTTGAACCTGCCGGATGACCTCCAAACCGCTGCAAACAAGGAGTTGGCGGACGTATTAAAGCAGAAAAAGATTTTAGATGATTTTTGGAAATAAACTTCGGAGAAACCATGTCACCTCTTGAACAACTGAAAAAAGAATTACGGCAAATCGCTTACCTGCGCTCCACTGCGTCTGTCCTTCACTGGGACCAGGAAACCCATATGCCGGAGGGCGGCGGCGCCATCCGCGCCGATATGATCGCCATGGTGGAATCGCTCATGCATGAGCGAATTGTGGGCGACGGACTGAAAGGTCCCCTGGGTGAACTGGTGGATCTGGATTCCGGCACACCGAAAAACGGCTCGTCCGCCGAGGAACAACGACTACTCAAAGAAGTCTGGAGCGACTACCATCGCGCGTCGGCTCTGCCCGGGGAATTTGTGAAAGAATATGCCCGAGTGACAGCCCGGGCTCAGCAAATTTGGGCTAAAGCCCGCAAGGAAAACCGCTTTATCGATTTTGCTCCGATACTGGAAACCATTGTGAATATGAAGCACAAAGAAGTGGGCTACATCGGGAAAAAGGATACGGCTTACGACACGCTGCTGGATGAATACGAACCGGGGATGACTTCCGCAAAAGTCACCGAACTTTTTGATGCAGTAAAAGACCGCCTGGTGCCGCTGATCCAGCGCATCGCCGATTCCGGCGTGGACACGCACCGGGAAATACTTGGCAAACTTTACCCGGAAGACAAACAGTGGAAATTTGGTCTGTCGATCCTGAAAGATATGGGTTACGATCTGACTCGCGGCCGCCAGGATAAATCGGCCCATCCGTTTACCATTGATATGCATCCCACCGATGTACGCATCACCACCCGGATTGACGAACACGATCTGCTTTCCGGTCTGTCCAGCACCGTCCATGAAGGCGGCCACGGCTTGTATGAACAGGGTCTGGACCCGGAGTGGTACGGAACGCCGTTCGGTCAGGCCATCAGCTTTGGCATTCATGAAAGCCAGTCCCGGCTGTGGGAAAACCTGGTGGCGCTGAGTCGTCCGTTTTGGGAGCATTATTATCCCAAACTGCAGAAAGTCTATCCGGAGAATTTGAGCGATGTTCCGCTGGATGATTTCTACAAAGCGGTCAATACTGTCAAGCCATCTTTGATCCGTGTAGATGCGGATGAAGCGACTTACAACCTGCACATCATGCTTCGCTTTGAGATTGAAAAGATGGTCATCAATGACGGACTTCCGGTGAAAGAATTACCGGAAATCTGGAACACGAAGATGGAAGAGTATTTGGGTATCCGGCCCGATTCCGACGCCAACGGTGTCTTGCAAGATGTGCATTGGTCCTTTGGCGGGTTTGGGTATTTTCCCACGTATGCTTTGGGGAATTTGTACAACACACCGATCATGAACCAGGCCCGGAAGGAGATTGGCGATCTGGATGAACGGATTGCCAATGGCGATCTGCTGACTCTGCGGAACTGGCTGAAAGAAAAAGTGCACTCCGTCGGCCGCCGGAGAACCGCCACGGAACTGATTGAAGACATCACCGGCAAACCGCTCTCAGCGGAACCGTTCATGGACTATCTGGAGAATAAGTTCGGAGAGATTTACAACTTATAGAAAAGGTCAATAGATATCTAATTAGTATGCAGTATAGTTTTATATTGTGTCAATTGTAGCAAAATCAATGCATTGTCCAGGCTTTATTAACTACAGAACAAATTTTAAATATGAAAGATTTAATAGATAGAAAAATTTCCATATTTGTTTTGTTGGTATTGATTAGTTCCTGTCAAAACGTAAGCGATTCTAGGGAAAGACTCGATTCTTTTCAAAATCCTCAGGCGAATCACTGGAAAACAGGCTATGTCTGCTACTCTCAGGATACCGACCTCATGCATAATAAATTTTTGGAAGTAAAAAACCATATTATTGTAGATGTAAAGAAATCTGAAAAAATAGGTTCTTTCAATATTGATTCCTATCTATCTGATACATTGAGTATTCCCAAAAACATACTATTAGCTCCATCGAATTATAAATTTATTGATATGGTGGGTAGTGACGAGTTTTATACTTCTGGACAGATGATAGTACAACCTAGGGGCGAGATTGAGAGTTTCAGCAATCAGAAGCAACTTAAAGGTCTGATAATAAGTTGGGAAAAAGTAGATACGACAAAACTAAATATGATAGCAGCTGCCAACACTAAAAACCACAATCGGGCACTTGACTGGTTGTATGAGTATATACAAGACAATCAATATTGTTATTTGGGCGGAATTCAAACGCTTTATGTCGATACGCTGACAGTAAAATTCTTACTCGAAAATATTGATGAGAAAGAAAGGAATTCTATACTAAATCTATAATAAAAAAGGAAATAGCATGTTCAAGCAGGATACGGGATTAATTCACTTGGTTTATCATTTGGGATTGGTTTGAGATTTGATCCATTGTTAAATAAAATTTTTCATGTGGATCAATAATTCGTAGTCAATCCAAAACAAATAAACCCCATTGATATATAGGTCTAATAAACGGGTGTAACTGCCGTAATATCTTGAAAGAGCAGCAATTCTTTTTACCTTGACATATATTTGTTTTAGAAGTAAACTCCATCGCATTCGGTGAGTGGAGTTATCGAATGCCTTACGAATCCGAGGTAAATATAAATGGTAGAGGCATACATGAAAAGAGTTGTATTCCTGCTTCTTGCTGCATCCTTCTTTATTGCGGAAACCTACGCTCAGGACTATAATATTTCTGGGTCCGTGGCGGATATTAATGGAGAAAAAGCGACGGATGTCGTGCTGCTATTACTCAACAAGGAGGGCGCTGAAGTCCAACGCGTTGAGAGTAAAGGCGGCATGTTTGGCAAGGGAGATTATGAATTTGAAAAAGTCCTTCCGGGCTCTTACACCATCCAGATCGACGCCGGCGAGTTAGGCGTTGCCAGCGTTCCTGTCACTGTTTCCAAATCCGATGTGGACGATCTGAATATTAAACTTACTCAAAAACCTGCCGAACCGGTGGCCCGGAAAAAAGAGGCCGAAAACCCGGTTCCCGAAGAAGAACAAGTCACCAAGGACAAAGATTACATTATTAATGAGCTGAGTTTTGAGGTCAAGAAAATGTCCTCGGAAATCAAGCATCTCAATGCCGAAATGGAAGATCTCAAAGCGCTCAGCAAGATGTGGGTCAATCCCCTTTCGATCTATTCCAAGGAAATTATACTAAAGAACGGCAGCACCGTCTTTGGCAAAATTGTATACCAGGATGAGAAAAGCCTCAAGGTGGAAACACTGGTGGGTTACCTGATCATTGACCGGAACAATGTGGTTCGCATTGTGGATAATGAGATCACACAGGAACAACAGGAATATGTTCCGGAACAGATCCGTGACAGTTACTCTCCACCACCCATGCCCAAACTGGCCGAGCCCAAATACACGGCGAACAACTCAACGGATCGGAAAGCCGATAAGCGTTACAGCGCCAACTGTGTCCTGGTTGGGAATATTAAAGAAAACAAGGACAAGCAAGGCAACGTGATCTTTACCGGAGAGGTGAAAAACATCGGCGGCCGCCGGGCCGATTTTGTGAAAATCGATTTCGTCTTCCGTAAGAACTGGAGCGGTGAAACCAAGACGCTCACCACCTTTGTCCGGGGAACGTATCAAACCTTTGAATCAGGGATTACCACCGATGCCAGCTTGCTTCCGGGTGCGGTTGGAAATTTTGAACTCTATGTTCCCCAGTCGTTTGGCACGTTTATCGGATACTCATATGTCATTGATTGGGAAGAGTATCAATAAGGTATAATCGTCCATCATGATGGTTAAAACCCGGTTAATTTCTTTAGCGCTGATTTGTTTGTTGCTTGGGCCGGATTTCGTTTCCGCCCAAACAGCGCCAGCCTCGAACCCGGACATTTTCTTTCTGGACCTGGGAATTGTAATCGAACCCAAAACCGGAAAAGAAGTTTATAACCGTCTCGTCAATCCAAACTCAGAGGAAGTGAAGCTGAGAGTAAAAAAGGTTGAGAGCGGCTCCGTATATATGGCCACATCCAAAGAAATGTTGGACGCTCTCCAGCGAATTCAACAGCGAATGGATGTTCTTGAAAAATCCTTCCAGTCTCAGGTAACGGCTCTCCGCACGGAGAACAAAGAACTCCGGAATATGCTGGAATCGCAAGAGCAGAAAGCCATTCCGGTAACCACAACTAAATCAACCCCGGTCATGCTGCCCAAAGCCGAACCAAAATCAGAAGATATTGCTGAAGCAAAGCCGGTTTCCTCCCAAAAAGAGGTCCGGCAGAAATCTCAGCCGAAGCAAAAGTCTCAACTGAAATCAACACCGGCAACTCAGATAAATAAAGTCAAAAAGCCGACACTCAATTATTCTGAATACATGGCCGCGATTTTTGCATATCAACGCGAGGATTACCGGGATGCATTAAAGCATTTCGAAAAACTTGACTTAACGGCAGCCACACCTGAAATGGCTGCGAATATTTTGTACTGGTCGGCTGATGCTCACGGTCAACTGGGCGAACCTTATCAGGCTCTCTCCGAACTGGATGGACTGCTTTCAAAATATATCCAATCCGATCGTGTTGATGATGCACTGATTCAGAAAGGCTTATTATACCGGAAGACCGGGCAGGATGAACTGGCCCTGGCCGCATTTACACGCCTGGTTCAGGAATTTCCGTCCAGTGAATATGCCCGCCTGGCTAACATGGAATTGAAAAAAGCGGATATTATCCCATGAGAAAACTCTTACTCTTTGTGATTTGTCTCGGTCTTTGGACCCCTACATTTTCAGCGACTCGCGTGGCCTACACCCGTCCCGGAGTCATGATGAAAATCCCGGTCAGTTATGCCACTCGCAGTCCGTATCTCTTTCGCACCGGCTTCGGATCGGAGATTCACAATTTTAACCCGTTAAACATTGCCAAGGGCGTGTATTTTGACATGGAGCTCGGAAAGAACTTCCTGTTTGGTTTTTCGGCCGTCATTGCCGCTGATACAACAGCTCTGGCAAATTTGGGTACGGTACAAACCACCATACCTACGGAATTCGGGTTTCATCTGCAGCAGCGTATCTATGCCTACAATGACATTTCTATTTCACTTGGTCTGCAAGACATTGTATTTCAGAATAATCAAACCACCGGTTTATCCCTGGATCCAAAGGAATTGTCCTTCTTTGCTGTGATCAGCAGTGAAAAAAGTCTGGGGACCTATAAAATGAACACTTATATGGGCTTTGGTACCGGGAGTCTGGCCCCGCAAGACACACTCAAACCAGCGGACACTACTTCGACCAATGCAACCAAAGCCGGTGTCTTTGCAGGATTTATTTTGAACACGCCGTATTTATCAAAATCCGGCGGACTGGATTTAGTGGGTGAATTCGATGGAACAGGCATCAACGTGGGACTCCGCATCCCCCTTACCTCGGATTATCGTCTGAACCTCGGGTTCACCCACATTGAAAAATTACCGGATTGGAACAAACGGTACTGGTCGGGACATCCGGGCATAACGCTTGGATTGGACCTGGACGTTCCCCTGGCAAGTCAAGCCACAAGTAAATCAGGCTCCAGCGGTCCGGCACCACCCGTTCAGGCGGGACAGGGAACCATCACTTTGCCTGGATTGAAGGAGGGAATTTCCACGGGCGTAGACAGTACGCTTCGCATGGCCGACCTGCAGGTTCATACCCTGCGCGACTCCATGCAGCTGATGGACAATGAAATGCGTAACCTGATGATCAAACTGGCCGCACAGGAGCAAAGAGCTAAATTCCTGCAGGATTCCCTGCGATCCATTAAACTCGACCAAAACGTGGTCGAAAAGAACATGAACGAAGCTATGCGGGATCTGTCTCGTTCGTTACGGTATTTCTATGCCGGTGATTATCGCCGGGCTCTTGAGGAAGTGGAAAAGGCGCTTGAGCTGAATCCGAATCTGGCTTTGGCCTATGCCCGGCGGGGGTCGATCTATTACAAATTGGGTGACATTCAACGCGCAACCATTGATTGGAACCTGGCGCTGCGTTTGGATCCGGAATACGAAGATGTACGAAATATTTTGAAAGCCCTGCACGAAAACAGATTAAAATCAACCAGTTTTGAGGGCCAATAAGGAGCACGTATGGATATCGCAACCATTGTAGGAATTATATTTGGGATCACCTCTATTGGCGGTGGGATTTACCTGGCAGCAACCTCCGCCGGAGCCAGTATGGCCGGATTTTTATCCACCTCCAGTTTTGCGATTGTATTCGGAGGTATGATAGCATCGGTTTCCGTTGCATTCCCTCTTTCGGAGGTATTAAAACTCGGTTCTGCGATGGCCGCAGTGTTCAAGGGTGGAACGCAAAAATTAGGCGAATTAGTGGATCAGTCCGTTGAGGTTGCTGAGGTAGCCCGAAAAGGAACGGCTGAATTAGAAAAGGTTGTGGGAAACATTGCCAATCCCTTCTTCCGGGATGGCGTTCAAATGGTGGTGGATGGATATTCCATTGATGAACTCACTGAGATTTTGAATAACCGGATTGACTACCGGGAGATCCGTGAGAAAAGCCAGGCAGACTTATTTAAAACCATGGGGACGATGGCTCCTGCCTGGGGTATGGTAGGAACACTTATTGGTTTGGTAATCATGCTGGCCGGATTTGGCGGCGAGTCCGGAGGCGGGACCGAAGCTTTGGGTTCCGGTATGTCAGCGGCGTTGATCACGACATTCTATGGCGCTATTTTTGCGAATCTGTTCTTCCTTCCAATGGCTGCCAAACTGACTATGCGGATTTCATTTACATCAACGATGCAAGCATTACTCGTCGAATCTACACGGTTGATCCATCAAAAAAAGCACCCGTTAATTGTTCGGGAAAAACTGAATTCGTTTATTCCACCACGTGAATGGAAAAGAGAAGAAGTGTGATCTGAATGGCCGCTTCAGCAAAAGAAAAACGCAAATGGATTGAAAAGGGTAAGGCTCAGGTCGAGGAAGGTCTACCCGGATGGTTCAATACGTTTGCGGATATGATGACTTTGCTGTTTGCTTTCTTTGTGCTTCTGGCGGCTATTTCCACGATCGATCCGGTCAAATTGCAGCAGATGTCCGATGCGTTGGGAAAATCGGTGGGAAAGAAGGTCAAGAAAAAGGGCGCCATGACACTGGCGGATGTTCAAAAAGCCGTAAAGGTCATGGTGAAAAAAAACAATTTGGAGAAATCCGTTGAGGTGAAAACCAGCCCCAAGGGAGTCACCATCGCTATTTCTTCAGATATCAGTTTTGAACCTGCGTCTGCAGAAACAAAACCGGAATTTTTGCCTATCCTGGAGAAAATCGTACCCACGATCAGTAAATCTTATTTCATGGTAGCGGTTGAAGGCCATACGGACAGTGATCCTATCCCCGATCGGGTAAAGGATATATACCCGTCTAACTGGGAATTGTCATCTGCCCGAGCTGCAGCCGTGGTACGAATGTTGATTCATCTCGGCGTAGATCCGCTTCGGCTGGAAGCCGTCGGCTATGCTGCAAACGTTCCCCGTGACCGAAGAAGGGATATGGTCATTGATCAGAGAATGATCCAGCAACTAAACAATAATGAAGAATTAAAAGCCCGTAATCGACGGGTGGAAATCACCTTTTTGGCAGGGTAATCCATGCCGGTAAATTTTTTCTGAGGAGAGTCTATGAGGATGCGAGTGTTTCACAAATCGTCCATGGCAACAGTGGCATTCATCGCCGGAGTGTTTTTGTTTGCTCAGGATGCCACCTATTTGACCCAAAAACTAATGGTGGAAAAGGATATCCGCGAGCGGGTAACCACCGCCTTGTCCAAACTGATGAAACCGTCCCAGTTTGTGGTCCATGTGGATGTGGACCTGGAGCTGAGCGATGCGGTACAGGAAGAAGTTACTTTTGCCGGTGACACAGATGAGGTTCAGGCAACGGCAGCCCAAAAGAAAGTTGCCAAAAAAGAAGAGACCGGAACGAAAGGGACTTCTGGAGTCGGAACGTCTTCCATGACCGGATTACCGATTCCCGGTTTCGAATTTGAAGTGCAGCAAGAGGCTGGGCAAGATACCGAAGCGGAAGCAGAACCTTTACCGGAGGAGGTAAGGGAAGCGCCAGTGAACGTAGAGAAGAAAGATAAAATACTGTCTCGTACGTCTTCCAAGAGCCGTCCGGCTATTGCCCGGATCATCCGCAAAGCCATACAGGTGATTTTACAGGAAGATACCCCGCCGGAATTACTGGAAAATGTCCGAACAATTGTGACGGCTACCGCCGGTTTGAATGTGTCCGGTGGCGACAAACTGACTATCACAACCGCCAGTTTCAAAGAACGCCGGGAAGCAAAAAAAGCCGAACAGGTTATGTTGCAAACGATTGCGGATAAGATTCAGAATATGGAACAAAAGCAGCAGGCAGAAGGTCAGGCTCGTGAGCAAAACTGGCAGGATGAATTGAAACGCTATCGCGATGACGAAGCCAAACGCCGGGAAGAGGACCGCCAGTATTTTAAACAACAGCTTTCCCAATTAGAACAAGCCGCCAAACAACGGGCTTTTGAAAAAGAGAAAAAACGTATCTTACGGAAAGATTCTCTTCAAATCAGCCAGTTGGACTTTGAGATACAACAACTCAAAGCTCAATTAAATAAGCCTAACGAAGATTCCACGGCAGTTGCGACGACACAACTTTCCCAGAAGGAACAGGAACGCCAGGAATTAGACAACCGGCTGGAAGCAAAAATCTCTGAATTAAATCAGGTTCAAACCGACATTGATCGCCTAAACAAGGATATGGAGAAAACACCCACCATGTCAATCGTACTGATTGCCATTCTGGGTTCGTTATTGCTGATCCTGTTGATCGTGTTAATCTTTATTCTAATGAACCGATCAAAGCACCAGCCGCCATACCCGCCTTATTATATGCCGCCGCCACGCCGAAAGAAAAAGCGGCCGAAACCAACGCCTCCTGCCGAAACGCCCCAGGCAGCAGCACCACAACCGGCTCCCCAACCGGTGCCGGCTCAACCGGAAGCACCAAAGGCATCGGTAGAAGATCAGGCTGTGTTATCCAGTGAAATTGGGGATATGCGGCAAGCCGTCGTCTCCATGTCGGTTGGGCAACCCCACACTGCAACCCGGATTGTAAAAGAATGGATGCAACAAGAAGCACCACCGCCTCCACCGGAACCGGAAACACCGGCGCCGGAAGCAGAGGAAGAAGACACCGGGAAAAAGAAACGGAAGAAATGAGGGCCGGACTATGATTACCGATGCACAAGAATTATCAGGTCTTCAGAAAGTTGCTATCGTTTTTTCGATTTTGGGAGAAAACCTGGCCCTGACGCTGATCAAAGATCTGTCGAAAACTGAAATGCGGAAAGTTCGGGCTACGATCCAGGAGCTTCCGTCAGTTTCGTTTGGTGTCAAAAAGCGGGTATTCGAGGAATTTTACTTCAATTTTGTCAGTGACAAATTCCAGGAAACGGATGACGACAGCCCGAAAAAACCTTTTGATTTTCTGGATACACTTACCGACGAGCAGTTGGTCTCGTTACTGGTTTCCGAAGAAACACGGGTGGCCGCTATTGCATTGGCGCAAGTGGCGCCGGAACGACGGTCGCTGGTCATCGAACGGATGAGCCCGGACATGCGCGCCCGGGTTTTGATGGAATTGGGTAACCTGGAAGATATTCCACTGGAAGGTATGGTGAGCGTCGCTCAGAATCTCAAGGATAAATCCCATTACCTGCCCCGAACAATCAATTTCTCCCGCGGTGGTGGAAAAGAAATTGCCGAGGTGCTGGCCGGGATGACACCCGAAGAAGAGGAAAAATTTCTCCAGACCCTGTCCAAGGAAAATCCGCGGTTAGCCGTCGAAGTAAAGAAATATCACCTTACATTTGATGATATTTTCGATCTGTTACCGGCTAACATCATGCGCGACTTGATGAACTCCGTAGATTTGGATACAATCGCCATGGCGCTGAAAGGCCTGCCGGAAGAATTGGTTGAAAAGGTTAAGAGCAACCTGCCCGCAAAAAAGCAGGCCATGTATGAACCGGTGGAAGGCCCTGTAGCGAAACGCGAAGTGGACAAGGCTCGCAAGACCATCGTTCAACAAGCCCGCCAAATGGAAAAAGACGGTGTGTTCCATCTGGAAGACCTGGCCAGCGGCGGCGAAATGGTCGAATAACTGATATTCGAAATAAGACTGAAAAGGCCGGAATTTTCCGGCCTTTTTTATTATGTAAGAACAGAGAATCTCTTAGGTTGCCCGACGGAAAACCGTAATTTTCGACAAGTTATAGGAGCCAATACGTGTCAGAATCACAACATTATCGTACCGTAATAGAACCCTTTATTATCAAGTCGGTCCAACCGATCCGACTCACCACCCGCGAACAACGGGAAGCGATCCTCAAATCCGCATACTACAATCTGTTTAAAGTCCAGGCCCGGGATGTGCTCATTGATCTACTCACCGATAGTGGCACAGGAGCCATGAGTTCCGAGCAATGGGCAGCTATAATGCGCGGTGATGAAGCCTACGCCGGAAGTCAAAGTTTCCAGCGATTTGAAGCCGCCGTGAAAGATTTGTTTGGTTTTAAACATGTGATCCCCGCCCACCAGGGCCGGGCCGCAGAACGCATCCTGTTTTCCACGATCTGTAAAGAAGGGGATGTGGTGCCCAACAATACTCATTTTGATACGACCCGCGCCAATATTGAGTTCAACAAGGCGATTGCGGAAGATATGGTCATTGAGGAAGGGAAGGACCCGGCAAACCGCCATCCCTTCAAGGGAAATATGGACACGGATAAACTGGAAGCGCTAATCCAAAAAGTGGGTGTGGAAAAAATCCCGCTCTGTATGCTCACGATTACCAATAATTCCGGAGGAGGACAACCGGTCTCCATGGAGAATATTCGCGCAGTTAAAAACGTGCTGGAGAAGTACGGCATTCCCTTGTACTTCGATGCTGCCCGTTTTGCAGAGAACGCTTATTTTATCAAACTCCGTGAAAAGGGTTATGAGAACACACCGGTCAAATCAATTGTCCAGGAAATGATGAGCTACGCGGATGGGTGTACGGTAAGCGCAAAGAAAGACGGCTTGGTGAATATTGGCGGATTTCTGTGCACAAATGATGATCTGTTGGCACAACAGGAAAAGGATTTGCTCATTCTTACGGAGGGATTTCCGACTTATGGCGGCTTGGCCGGCCGAGATCTGGATGCATTGGCAGTCGGACTGCAGGAAGTGGTCGATGAGGATTACCTTATGTATCGGATTGCGGAAACACGTTATTTAGGCGAGCACTTGACGGAAATCGGTTACCCGATTGTGCAACCGCCCGGTGGTCATGCCATTTACATTGATGCCAAGACACTGCTTCCGCATATACCGCCGTCACAATATCCGGGGCAAAGTCTTTCAGCGGAATTTTACCTGGAAGGCGGTATCCGCACGGTGGAGATCGGCTCTGTCATGTTCGGAAAACCGAATCCGGATGGCGGTGAGGAAATCCCCGCCGCCATGGAACTGGTGCGTCTGGCGTTACCGCGCCGGACCCACACCCAAAGTCACATTGACTATGTGATTGAAGTCGCCCGAACCGTTTATGATAAACGGAACTCGCTCAAGGGAATGAAAATCACAAAACAACCGGAGTTCCTCCGCCATTTTTCGGCGGAGTTTGAGGCTTTGTAGGCTTAACGCTTCCTACAGGACATACCGTTAATCAAAAGGAATCTCAAAGGGATTTTCGAACAAGAGAAAAACGGGAAGTGGTATGAAGGACAGCCCCTCTCGTTTCCCCCAAAAAGATTGGCGGGATACAAGCATTCCGCCTTGAAATCGATTTAATTCTTTCCGATCGGAAGCTCTCACCTGATTACGCCATTTGATTTCGATCGGAAGAATGTTTTTATTCGAAACAACAGCTATATCTACTTCACCGGTTTTTTTAATATAAAAAGCTTTGGATCGTCTTGCGACATGACTGACGGCAATAGCTTCAACCAGAACGGATGCTTTTTCCGGGTCTTTAATAGTTGTTTCAATTATTGTTTGATACGGATCTTTTGCATCATCAATCCATGCGCGTATTGCATAATAAATAAACGGATCAGTGATTTGAATCTTTCGTGCTTTTTTTGGCGCTGCATTGAGTTTGTGCTCAACCAACGCCGGTTGAATAATCAGCACGTTCATAGCTTCAAGCAAATGAAGATAATCGGATACCGTAGCCGGATGGCTCACAGAAAGATCTTTAAGCAGATTATTCCAGGTGATTTGGGATCCCATCCGGGTAATAATAGCGCGTAACAATTCCTTTAGTGTCATTTCGCTTTTACCATGTTTGAGTATATCGCCTCGAATCCATTCAGAATAAATACTCAGCGTCTGTGGATGAATCATGTTTTCATTATGCAGTTCATTTATGGCGGTCAAATAACCACCCGTTTTAAGATAGCAGTCGAATTCGGAGTAAAGGAAATCCAATTTTTCTTTATTGATTAAATGCGGTGTAAGCCCCAAGAGATCAATGTCTGAAAGATGTGAATTCCTAAGAAGTATGGTTTCCGGGAAAGATAGGGGATTATAGACAAAATCGCGATTCCGGGCTCGACCGCGACGACCGGGTAACCACATCATCGATTCCCGAAGCGCAGTAGAATCGGACCCTGAAATCATTAGAAAGGTGTTTTCGAGCTGGCCGGTGTCCGCAAGATGTTTGAGCGCTAACGGCCATTTGGTGATGTAGGATATTTCATCGATGAAAATCCAATTCGCATCTGTACCCGAATTTTCGGAAAGAAAAGTCTCAATCGTTCTAATTAAATCCTGGTAGTCAATGATGATTTCCCCGGTCATTACAAAAATTTGGTTTGGATTCGTATTGTTTTCCAGTAATTGCAGGATAAGTTGCTTCAAAAACGTACTCTTACCCACCTGGCGTCCGCCGATAAGGGTGTAGATCCCGGGGATATCAACAGGGATTTTATCCAATAGAGGACTTTTAAATTGTAGAGACAGCTGTGATAGCTGCTTTAATTGCGGATCAAAATTTTTGTAAGCCTCCATCGAATCTCGAAAGAGGTTGTGCTGTGAGAAACGTGTATCCACGACGGAAATTAATACCAATAATAGATTTATTCAATGGTCACTGAATAAATTTATTCAATGGCCACTGAATAAAATGAGAACTACATCTTACCATATAAAAAAGCCGATCAAAAGAACGGCTTTTTTAATGATTGCGTTTAATTCGTGAATTACTTCAACGCTGCCTGAGCTGCGGCCAGC
>CAZJWP010000047.1:0-15673 GCA_964549745.1 uncultured bacterium
AAATCATCGCAAGGTTCGATTAATGAAATAATCAAACAATAATCAGGGATTTTGTTCTTTGAATTCTTTGACTTCTTCGGTCGAAATATAAGTGGGCTTCTTCGGCATGAAATCTTCGTGATCCAAAACGGCATATCCATGTGCATTCCGCGTTGGACATGTTTCACAGGAATCTTTACCCGTTTTTTTATGTTGAAGTAATTCAAGGACTTTATCGTCTGTCAACGGTTCTTCACTTTCCACAAACCAACGTAAGGTAATTAAATATTTTTTCATATTTTTTCCACGATTTTCGATGCGAGAGGATTCAGTTTACCACGAATTTTTCGAAGTCACAAGACTCCTAACCCTTAACGTGATCTCCGGCAATTATTGACCAATCAATACCGGACGTTTCCCGATCTTTAATAAATGGCGCGTCAGACCTCCAAGCATGAAATCGAACAGTCCGTGTTTGGAATGAGCACCCACCACGAATACATGATATGTATCCAGGTAATTTTGATCGATCGTCTTAATAATGGGTTCTTGCGTACACAATTTGGTAATATTTTCAAACCCGTGGGCATTCAAGAAAGCTTCAGCCTGGTCAAGCAAATGATTCCCTAAATCTGTGTCAACATTGGATGTTACCAACGTCACCTCCATGAAATCAGACATGGCCAACTGGGCAAATCGCTGCAATGCGCGGCCGGCCGGGAAACTACCATCAAAAGCAATACAGACTTTAACGTTTTCCTTTTCGAAGTCCGGAAGATTCAATTCTTTGGGGACGGCATATATCGGTGTAATTGAATGATCCAATAAATCTTCCAGCGAATCCCCTTCACCCGATTGAGATTCGAAATGGAAAAACGTGCGCATCCCGATTAACACGGCGTCGTAATAATTGGATTCCGCTAAAATGCGTTCACTTGGACTTCCCTGCGTCTCGGCGACCTGATATCGAACTCCGGCAGATTGACAGGTTGTTTTAAATTTTCCCAGCAATCGATCTATATGGTCCTGAGCATCTTTTTGCTTTTGAGCTTCAAGTTTGTCTGCATAATACAATCCGCCCATGGGTACCGGCCCAACCGATTTTTCAATTCCCGGAATATCCAAAATGACCATCCCGGTCAGTTCAGCATCCAATCGATTAGCCATAATACATCCCAATTCAATACACTTTTCCGTGTAGGGTCCGGGATCCAGGGGGATAAGAATACGTTTTAACATGCGACTCCTTTAACCGTTGTGTAAATTGTTCGGTGTGTTGTGCGCGGAAAAATTACACAATGCGACTGTCAGCAAATATCTTTTTTTCAACTGAAATTCGGGGGATTTCATTTCCTCTAAATCTTTCATCTTTTAGAAAGGAAATTCATCTTGAGTGTGCGTGAACTTCGTGAATCGCTTCATCGGTTAGCCGACCCTGAACAAGCAAAAAAACTCCAGCGCTATTTTAAAACCGGACCGGGGGAATACGGAGAAGGCGACCGGTTTTTGGGTTTGAGGATGCCGCAGATTCGCCAAATTGTCCGGAAGGCTCCCGTTCCTGCTTTGACTGACCTGGAGGAATTACTGCGGTCGCCGGTTCATGAAGAACGCATGCTGGTTTTGCTTCTACTGGTCAAACTTTTCAAAAAAGCCGATGAGTCTCAAAAGGAATCGATTTATTGCTTCTATATGGAACACACCGATCGGATTAATAATTGGGATTTGGTGGATCTTTCCGCGCAGCATATCGTCGGTCACTGGCTTTTGAATCGGGATCGGTCACCCCTTTTTGCTCTGGCAAAATCGGATTTGTTGTGGGACCGAAGGATCGCCGTCATTGCCACATTTCATTTCATCAGCAGAATGGATTTTGATACATCGCTCAAAATTGCAGAAATCGTACTCAAAGACCCTGAAGATTTAATCCAAAAAGCTTATGGCTGGATGCTGCGTGAAATCGGAAATAAATCAAGGAAAACAGAAGAAGGATTTCTCAAGAAACATTACAAATCGATGCCAAGAACAGCACTGCGGTATGCCATCGAAAAATTTCCGGAGCCCTTGCGTCAGGCTTATCTCAAAGGATCAATTTAGCCGTTAAAACCGCTTTAGTTTGAAATGACTTTCCCCTTAATTTGTATAATCGGAGCGAACAAAACGTGCATGAAATGTCCATAGCCCTGAGCCTTTGCGATCTGGCAAAAAAAGAAGCAATAAAAGCCAATGCAACCCGGATCAATGAAGTGGAAATTGAGGTGGGCGAACTGGCCGGGATTCTGGTGGATTCACTGGAATTTTGCTTTGAAGCCGCAGCAAAAGCCACGGACCTGAATGGCGCTCATCTAAAAGTGATTTCCATTCCGGCGGAGGGAACATGCGAAGATTGCGGTCATCAGTTTCGTGTTCCGGAATTGTTCACCCGGTGCCCGGAATGCGAAAGCTACCAGGTGCATATCGATCGGGGGAAAGATTTAATAATTCGATCCATCGAAGTGGATGATTAAGGAGAAAACCCATGTGTGAAACCTGTGGATGCGGCCAGCCCGATGAAGCTGTCACGATAACCAGGCCGGGACAGAAAAACCCGGAAACGGAACATCATCATGCTCACCATGAGCATCATCACGATCATGACCACCACCATGAACACGGACACGATCACGACCATTCTCATACTCGCACTATTCAGGTGGAGACCGATATTCTTTCGGAGAATAATCTCCGCGCAGAACGAAACCGGGGTTACCTGGAAGCCAAGCATATTTTCGCGCTGAATCTGGTTTCGTCCCCCGGATCCGGCAAAACAACGATTGTGGAAGAAACGATCAAACGTCTAACTCCGGACACGGCCGTGTCCGTCATCGAAGGAGACCAGCAATCCATGCAGGATGCCAATCGTATCGACGCAACCGGCGCACCGGTCGTGCAGGTGAATACGGGAACCGGCTGTCACCTGGATGCGGACATGATCCATCGCGCGTTGCAGGAATTGACGCCTTCCGACCATTCGCTCCTGATCATCGAAAATGTGGGTAACCTGGTGTGCCCGGCGTTGTTTGACTTGGGCGAAGCCCTGAAAGTGGTGATTATCAGCGTCACGGAAGGGGACGACAAACCACACAAATATCCCACCATGTTCGATGCGGCTAACATCTGCATCATCAATAAAACTGACCTGCTTCCCTATGTTGATTTTGACATTGAGCGTTGTAAGAATTACGCGCTGGAAGTGAATCATCATCTGGAATTTTTTGAAATGTCCGCCAAAACCGGCGAAGGAATCGACGCCTGGCTTAATTGGATCAAACAACAAGTTTGAACTAACGTGAAAGCGCCTAATCCCGGGCCTACGCGATTGCGCCTTCAGGTTCGAGGGATTGTTCAGGGAGTTGGGTTTCGCCCTTTTGTTTATAACCTTGCCGTAAAACACGGACTTTCCGGTTGGGTCACCAACACCTCCGGCGGTGTGATCATCGAAGTCGAAGGTCATAATCAGCAACTGAACGATTTCCGCCAAAAACTCTCTTCTGAAGCACCACCTCTCTCTTTGATCGCCGATATTCAGGAACAAACTCTTACACCAAATGGCGATATTGATTTCCGGATCAAGGCCACTGACCGTTCCGAACATGTACAAACATTAATTTCTCCGGATGCAGCCGTTTGTCCTGATTGTCTTGGGGAAATGAAGGATCCTGCCAATCGGCGTTTTCGATATCCGTTTATCAATTGCACCAATTGCGGGCCCCGTTACACGATCATCAAATCTATTCCCTACGACCGACCGTTTACGACCATGGCACCCTTCACCATGTGTCCCGAATGCCAGCGTGAATATGAAGATCCCGGCGATCGCCGTTTTCACGCTCAACCCAATGCCTGTCCGGTCTGCGGCCCCAAACTCATGCTATTGGATGCACACGGTCAGCCCATACTTTGCGACGATCCGATTGAGCAGACCATGGCGTTGATTCGGGAAGGCCGCATCGGCGCAATCAAAGGTCTGGGCGGTTTTCACCTGGCCGTCGATGCCGGCAACGATTCGGCGGTTCGGGAGTTGCGCAAACGAAAAGCCCGGGATGAAAAGCCCTTTGCACTTATGGTGAAGGATTTGGAAACAATTAAAAAGATGTGTGATATTTCGGATGAGGAAGTACGATTCATCGAATCTCCACGGGCGCCGATTCTGCTACTTAAACGCAGAGAAAAAACGCCTGTAGCTGACGCCGTCGCTCCGGGGAACGATCGCTTAGGCGTCATGCTTCCTTACACGCCTTTGCATCATCTTTTATTCGATTTTGAACCTTCCATGCTGGTGATGACCAGCGCCAATCTGAGTGAAGAGCCGATCTGCATCGACAACAATGAAGCGTTGGATCGACTGACCGGTATCGCCGATTTCTTCCTGGTTCATGACCGGGATATTCATCTGCGTTCGGATGACTCGGTGTGGATCCAACTTTCCGGAAAAGCACGCTCGATCCGGCGCAGCCGCGGATTTGTGCCCCAACCGGTTTTTGTGGAAAATACCGGTCCAACGGTTCTTGGTGTGGGTGCCGAACTCAAGAATACCATTTGTTTGCTCAAGGAGGACCAGGCAATTGTCAGCCAGTATATCGGTGATTTGAAAAACCTGGAAGCGCTGAATTTCTTTGAACAGACTGTCGATCATTTACAGACCATTTTTGAAGACAAACCGGAACTGGTTGTAGCGGATGATCATCCTCAATATTTATCCAGTCAGTGGGCAAAATCTCAAAAATTGGCTCCGGTTTTAACCATACAGCACCATCACGCTCATTTGGCATCTTTGTTAGCCGAGCATCAATTTTCCGAACCGGCAATTGGCGTCATTCTTGATGGTACCGGTCTTGGAACCGATGGTCAAATTTGGGGCGGTGAAGTTCTGGTCGGGACCATCGCGAAAGTCCGGAGGATGGGACGCCTGGAACCTATGCCGCTTCCCGGAGGAGACAGCGCCATTAAAAATCCGTGGCGGATTGCAGCGGCTTATCTGGAAGCAACATTTGGATCCAATTTCCCGGATTTGCCTTTTTTGAAAAACCATGATTTTGAACCGGTACGGGAGTTGGTTAGAAAGCAAGTGAACACACCCCTGACCACCAGTTGCGGACGTCTGTTTGATGCCGTTGCGGCCATGACCGGCGGCTGTGCCACCATTCGCTACGAAGCGCAGGCGGCGATCGAATTCATGCAAATCTGCGAATCCGAATTGGAATCGGTTTATGAACCGCAGATTGTTGAAATGGATGACATTTATTCCATTTCAGTCAAAGAATTGGTGAAAGCTGTGGTAAACGATATTCGCGCTGGAATTCCAGCGAAAAAGATCAGCGCCCGATTCCATCGATTTGTTGGCGACAGTTACTTATCGCTGGCTGAAAAAATATCGGCGGAAACCGGTATTAAAACAGTGGGATTCAGCGGCGGTGTATTTCAAAATCAGGTGTTACTGGAATCCATGGTTCCGGCCTTTGAAGCGAAGGGATTTCAGGTGTTGACTCATGAACAGGTTCCGTGCAACGATGGCGGAATCGCCTTAGGTCAGGCCATGTTCGGACGAATGAAGCTTTCAAACGTTTGAGGACTTAACTTTGCCGCTAAATAAATTGGAAATCGGAAAGGAATAGCGATGTGCTTAGCCATCCCGGGGAAAGTGATTGAAATCTTCGATGAGAACGGACTCAAAATGGGAAATATCGATTATTCGGGAACGGTCAACAAAGCCTGTCTGGAATATGTACCCGATATTGAAATTGGTCAGTATACACTGGTCCACGCCGGGTTTGCATTGTCCATTCTGGATGAAAAAGAAGCGCAAAAATCCCTGGAAACCTGGGAAGAGATGAGCGACATCATTCAAATGGACGAGCCGGAAGAATCACCAAGGGATGCTGCCAAATCATGAAGTATCTGGACGAATTCCGGGACCCGGTTTTGGCAAAGAAAATCCTGGATAAAATTCACAAGACTGTAACGCAACCCTGGGTGATCATGGAGATCTGTGGGGGCCAGACTCATTCTATAATTCGAAATGGGATTGATCAGGTTCTGCCCAAAGAAGTGGAACTGGTTCACGGTCCCGGCTGCCCGGTTTGTGTCACTCCGCTTGAGATCATTGATAAGGCCATTGCCATCGCCGGCCGTCCGGATGTGATTTTTACCAGCTTTGGCGATATGCTCCGTGTTCCGGGGAGTGAGAAAGATCTGTTTATGGTCAAATCACAGGGCGGCGATGTGCGGACGGTTTATTCACCATTGGAATCACTAAAGATTGCCAGGGAAAACCCGGACAAGGAAGTTGTGTTTTTTGCGGTCGGATTTGAAACAACGGCCCCGGGAAATGCCATGGCTGTGTTCCAGGCTGAAAAAGAAGGTATCACGAATTTCAGTGAATTGGTGAGCCATGTATTGGTGCCACCGGCCATGGAGGCGTTATTGTCATCTCCCACAAACCGCGTTCAGGGTTATCTGGCAGCCGGGCATGTATGTACGATTATGGGCTGGGAGGAATATGAACCGATCGCGGAAAAGTACCAGGTACCCATTGTTCCTACCGGCTTTGAACCGTTGGATATTTTAGAGGGAATCCTGATGGTGGTGGAACAACTGGAATCGGGACGTCATGAAGTGGAAAATCAGTATTCCCGATCGGTTAAACGAGAAGGAAACAGGGCTGCCCAGGAGATCATCAGCAGCGTATACGAAGTATCACCACGAAAATGGCGTGGAATCGGAGAAATTCCGCAGAGCGGGATGCGCATCCGCGAAAAGTATGCTGCATTTGATGCGGAACGGAAATTTTCGGTGGAGCAAATCCAAACGAATGAATCGGGGTTATGCATCAGTGGCGTCATTCTTCAGGGATTGAAGAAGCCGCCGGAATGTCCGGCATTTGGTAAGGAGTGCACGCCGATGACGCCACTCGGCGCAACCATGGTTTCCAGCGAAGGCGCCTGCGCCGCGTATTTCAAATATCAGCGGTTGGAAGTGGAATAATGTTTTTTAATGAAATCACCCAATCTTCGCCAAGGCTTCGCCAGGCAAACCTAAATCCCCACATTCCAGTCGCCTGGCAGGTTTTACTAAGGGGGCACGGAAAAGTGAATTATGTCAGTATATTATAATATTTTACGGAAAATTCGCTATCACCCATACTTCTCCTCTTATCCACTGCACTGGGCGTTCCCTACTGAACCCAAGTAAAGTCGTTGCGAATAATAGTAAATTATGATAATATATCGTTATTATTACCGACAATTATATCGGTTTACTGCGTAATCCATGGATAGAATCATTACCAGAAATATCCAACAAGAGTTGGACCAGCCCAACCGGAAAATCATTTTATTGCTTGGACAACGACGTACCGGGAAAACCTACGAACTAAAACGGTTTTTGGAAAGCGAACCGGGCGGCTTGTATTTCGATTTGGAAGATATTGCCAATCGAGGCCTTTTTCTTCCATCGGTTAACTTTTTGGAAGGGACAATTGGAAACCGCAATAATCCGGGATGTCTTTTGTTGGATGAAATCCAGTATCTCAATCAATCCGGATCCGTCCTGAAGCTTCTTCATGATCACTTTCCTTTGCTAAAGGTGATTGTGACCGGATCGGCAACGTTTCTAATGTTAAAAAATATCGGCGACAGTTTGCTGGGGCGTCATGTCTCTTTTCCTTTGTTCCCGTTGACCTTAAGAGAAATATTAAATATTGAAAGCGTGGATTTTGTGATCGGCGGCGGCAATCGAAGGAACGTACAACCGGAAATACGAGGATTACTGCAAAACATCCTACTTTTTGGAACGCTACCCGAGGTTTTCTTTGAATCCAATGCTCAAAGAAAACAGGAGTACCTGAAATTTTATCTAAACAGTTTGTTGTTTAAAGATATTTTCGCCATTGAAGGAATTCGGCATCCGGCTTTTTTCCAACAATTGTTGCATGTTCTGGCTCTACAAATTGGTCAGGAAATCAATCCCAACGAAATTGCGAAAAAGTTCAACATTCATCGTCAAACCGTTATTGACTACGTCGATTTGTTTGAAAAATTTCAAATAATAAAAATATTAAGGAGCTTCAGCCAAAATCCGCGAAAGGAAATCACCAAGGGGTTTAAAGTATTCTTTACAGACCTGGGGATTCGCAATGCATTGATCAACAGCTTTCAACCCCTGCACTCACGCAGTGATATTGGCGCATTGTTTGAGAATTTCGCCTTTTCCCTGTTGAATGCCAATATTCAGTATTATAATACTCCGCACCGTTTATATTTCTGGCGCAACTTTAAACAAGCGGAAGTTGATATCGTTGTTCAGAATACCCAAACCAACCAATTAACTCCGATTGAAGTAACCTGGAGCAGGACCAAGCCGCCTTCGAGATCATTTGTAAACCAATATGAAGATCAAATCGATAAAAAATTCTGTATGAACAAGGATAATCTGTGGCAGTTTATTTAAGTTTTCATTTGAAAATCGGAGTAAAACCAACATGCCAATAAAAGTCCCATGAGTAAAAATCCACATTTTCCCGAAGCGCTCTCCTGCCCGGTTCCCATCATGGATCATGATACCATTCAATTGGCGCATGGCGCCGGCGGACGGCTTTCTTCCCAACTGATCGAATCTATGGTCATTCCGCGATTTGGGAATGAAACTCTGAATTCCCTGGAAGATCAGGCCTCATTGGATCTGCCTCCCGGCCGTATTTCTTTTTCAACCGATACCTATGTTGTCGATCCGATCTTTTTCCCCGGCGGGAACATTGGTGAGCTGGCGATCAACGGTACCGTCAATGATGTTTCCATGAACGGGGCTACACCCTATTATCTAAGTGTAGGGTTTATTCTGGAAGAAGGCCTGTCCATGGAAACGCTCCACCGGATTTTACTGTCCATGGAATCAGCAGCGAAAAAGGCCGGGGTTAAAATCGTTACCGGCGATACCAAAGTTGTAAATAAAGGCTCCTGCGATAAATTGTACATCAACACCTCCGGAATTGGCGTGATTCCCAAAGGAGTTCACATTTCCGCATCGCAATGTAAACCCGGAGACAAGATCATCCTTTCCGGCAGCATCGCCGATCACGGTATGGCTGTGCTCACTTCACGGGAAGGACTTTCCTTCCAATCCCGGGTGAAAAGTGATACTGCCGCCTTGAATGGACTCGTAGCCGAAATGCTAAAAGTGACGAAAAACATCCATGCCATGCGCGACCCAACCCGTGGCGGCGTGGCTACAACCCTGAATGAATTTGCAAGCAGTTCAAAAGTGGGAATCGAGCTGGATAGCAACTCAATTCCGGTAAACCCGGATGTTCAGGGAGCGTGTGAAGTCCTGGGGATCGATCCGCTTTATGTAGCCAATGAAGGAAAACTAATTGCCGTTGTTCCGGAAAGCGAAACGGATTCCGTACTTGCTGCGATGCGAGAAACCGATGTAGGAAAAGAAACCTGTATCATCGGAAAGATCATCGATAAACATCCGGGAATGGTGACCATGTCCACCGGATTGGGCGGGCAAAGAATTGTGGATATGCCCATCGGGGAGCAACTACCCCGGATTTGTTGAGCCTCTGACAGCTAAAGAGAAACCCTTGTTATACCGTCTGAGTATTTTGAATTTCTAAGGTACTATTTATCGGAGAGGAACGACAATGACATTCAGACCGGCGACTTTGAAACTCATATCCGGACCATTACTCGGAGTTCTGGTAATGATCTTTTTCAAAATGGATCCCCAGCATCCGGAAGTGGCTCGAACCGCCGGTATCGCTATTTGGATGGCGATCTGGTGGATGACGGAAGCAGTCCCGCTGGCAGTCACAGCATTAATACCCGTGGCATTTTTCCCTTTGTTTGGCATTATGAATGGAGCCGACGTGGCTCCGATCTATTTCAATCATATCATTTTCCTGTTTATCGGCGGATTTTTAGTCGCATTGGCAATGGAGCGCTGGGATTTGCATCGCCGGATTGCCTTATCGCTCCTGACCCGCGTTGGCGCCAAACCGGCGAATATACTTTTGGGGTTCATGATCGCAACTGCATTTTTATCCATGTGGATTTCCAATACGGCAACGACCATGATGATGGTTCCCATCGCTATGGCGATTGTGGCCAATCTGGAAGAACATGTATCCAAACAACAACTGAAACCCTACTCCACCGCAATTTTTCTTGGCATTGCCTACAGCGCTTCAATCGGAGGTATATCGACTCTGGTGGGTACACCTCCAAATCTTGCCCTGGCCAGACTTGTCCAAATCCTGTTCCCCCAAATTCCGGAGATCAATTTCGTCACCTGGATGATCTTTGCACTGCCGCTTGCTGTCATTTTTCTTGCCATTACCTGGTATTACCTACAACAACGGTATTGTCGAAAAACTTCAATGAAGGAAATCAATACCAGTATATTTGATGAACAGTTAAAGGATCTGGGACCAATCACTTTCGAACAGCGTGTGGTTCTCTGGGATTTTATTCTATTGGCGGTTTTATGGATTACACGATCGGATCTGAAGCTTCAGGCGTTTACGATTCCCGGCTGGTCCCGGCTTTTTGCTCATCCCCATTATATTAACGATGGAACCGTTGCGGTTTTTATGGCCCTGATCTTATTCATCCTCCCCTCATCCGGGAAAAAAGATAAACGCATTATGAATTGGAAAACGGCCAAACGCATCCCCTGGAATATTGTGCTCTTATTCGGAGGCGGGTTTGCACTGGCCAGCGGATTTAAAGAATCAGGGCTGGCGGCCTGGCTTGGGCATCATTTTTCTTCGCTGCATACTTTCCCTGTGGTTGCCATTCTGATCTTGTTGGCCTTGTTCGTCACGTTCCTGACCGAACTCACTTCCAACACCGCTACGGCTCAAATCCTAATCCCCATCGTCGCCAGTTTGGCGATTGATATAAGTCTAAACCCATTGTTCTTGTTGATTCCGGCCACTTTGTCCTGCTCATTTGCATTTATGCTGCCGGTGGCTACGCCGCCGAATGCGATCATCTTCGGCACCAAACGAGTGGTGATTCAGGATATGGTTCAAACAGGATTCTGGTTAAATCTCATCGGAGCCGTACTTATCACGGGCGCAATTTATTTGTGGGGTGAATCAGTCTTTGGTATCGATCTGAGTACCATGCCATCCTGGGCAATTATGCCTTAACCCATAAATAAAATCCAGTATAAATAGATCAGGGCAAAACCGGTAAGGAAGATCAATCCTGCCCAGCTGAGGCGTTTTAAGGTTAAACTGGGTTTGTATTCGTCGGGAATATTCTCCGCAAACAGTACTTTGTAATTGAACCAGGCCAGGATCGGCGCAGTCAAAAAAGACAGGGTTGTTGCCAGATCCACCATAAAGGTCATGGTCGATCTTAGTTCGGTTAGCAATAACAGGGCTCCCGCGATCACAATCGCTATGGAAATCCAGTAAACTCTGGATGTATTCTTTTCGTCATCCGACGATTTGACTTCCGCCCAGGTCCGGCTCAACACACGCGGGTACGCATCAGCCACTGTTAGAGTTGTACTGAACATGGTGGTAAACGCGGCCAACAAAATCACAAGGTGACTCCAGGAACCCAGTGTTTTCGTATAAAGATCAACCAATTGTCCGGCAAACACGCCTCCCGCTTTTGCGAATGTTTCCCCGGTCCCGAACATCACCAATGCTCCCAGGATCAGGAAGCCCAGCGCCAGCACACCGGTCCCGTAGTAACCGATATCAAAATCAAGCCGAACATTTTTGTATGCCGGTGCAACTCCGGTCTGTTTCCTGCGTTCTAAAGTCCACAATGAATGCCAGACAGATACGTCGATGGGACAGGGCATCCAACCCAGAAGTCCCACCATAAAAGAAACACCCGCCAAAGTCCAAAGGGAAGGAACCGGTGTCGCCGGATTCCCTGCCGGTCCGTGGATCAATGCTGCAACAACAGCGATCACTGTGGAAACGGATAAGACCACAATGATCAACTTGATCGCTGAATCCAAAAGGGAATATTGACCAAACATCAGGATAAGTACACAAATGCCTAACAAAATAACACACCAGGTTATGACGCTGAATCCAAACGGGAACAACTGCGTTGCCAGTCCGGCGGTGACAATCGTAACCGCGGCCATGACGGCAAACATGGTCCCGACTGTCATGACCATGAAAATTCCCAAAGCCCAGGGTTTCCATTTGTAGTAGCCGTGGATCAGACTTTTCCCGGTGGCAGAAGCATATCGGGGACCGAATTCAAAGAAAGGATATTTAAAGACCATGGCTAAAACGATCAACCATAGCAGATTGAAATTGTAAGACGCTCCGGCGCGGGTGGATTGCACTAAATGGCTGACACCAATTGACGCTCCGGCCCAAAGAAGTCCCGGTCCCAGCGCTTTCCAGAAATCACGATTTTTCGTTGTCTCACCATCCATAAAAAGTCCCTTTCGTCACAGAATTGTTATCATTTTACAGCCAAAATAAACGGAACCGCAACCAAGATTTGGGAAATGGAGTACTGGAGATTTGGAGTATTGGTTTATCATTCCTCCACCACTCCATTGCTCCCGTCTACTCTCGCCCATTGATAGGTTTTGATGCTTATACAAAATCCCTTGGACATTGTGTCCCATGACTTCAAACTTCCGTCCTCTAATTGAATATGAAAAATCCGGATACAAAAAAAACATTCCCGCGTGAACTACCTGTTTCCCGGCATTTCCGGTCCACAACCGGATTCCGGGAATCCTTGTTTCCGGTCGAAACCAAACCCGGTCGCGAATCCTTTGTCCAAACAGCCCGGACTCATGCAGAACTGGCGGAGGCAGAACCAAAACTCAAGTCGGTTTCGCCGGCAGAATTTTACGCCCTTAATCTTTGGACGCAAGTGAGCCGCAAAATGCTGGAAGCTGTGCTGGAAATGTCCCAATCCGGACTTCCTCATCTTTTCGAAAAGCAGGATCATCAATCCAAAGAATTGAAATCTTTACTCTCTGCTTTTCCCCCGGCAGAATTTTTCCCGGATAAACTACCCGATGATGTTGATGCGCTTCCCTCCGAATCTCAATCCAACCTGATTGAGAACGGACTGCTCCTTCAACTTTGTGGTCAAAACAAAGCTGCGAATTACCTGAAGCACGTTTTCGTGCTTCCTGAGAAAGGCCGTGGGAACTTACCGGAATTACTGACGGCCCTGGATGGAATCAAGTTTCAAAATACAACTTTAAGAAAGTGGTTGTTAGCGCCTGTACTAAACTATCCGGACTCTCTTTCCGATCAGCTGAAATATATCCGTGACAATTGGGCGCCTTATCTTGGCGATTGGTTAGATCAATTACTTTTGGGTTTGGATATTTTGGCGGAGGAAGAAACCTTCCGCGGTGGCGGCCCGGGCCCGATCGAAGTTCCCGAATTCAACGAATCCATGCACGCAGAATACAGTCCGGATAGCGATTGGATGCCCAATGTGGTCATGATCGCCAAGAATGCGCTGGTCTGGATGGATCAATTGTCCAAAGAATACCAGCAGGATATTTCACAACTGGATCAAATCCCGGATGAAGCGTTGGATCAACTGCAAGATCGTGGATTTACCGCACTGTGGCTCATTGGCATCTGGGAACGGAGTCAGGTCTCCAAAACAATCAAGCAGTGGATGGGGCAACAGGATGCTGAATCGTCCGCCTATTCGTTGAAGCGATATGAAGTGGCAGGCAATATCGGCGGCAGAGAAGCTTTGGAGAATTTGAAGCATCGCGCCCGGCAGCGGGGAATTCGCCTGGCCAGCGACATGGTGCCCAATCACACCGGGCTGGATTCAGACTGGGTCGCCGAACATCCCGATTACTTTATTTCGGTTTCCGAACCGCCTTTTCCTTCCTATCAATTTCAAAGCGGCAATTTGTCTTCAGATTCGCGGTTGTCGATCCAGATTGAAGACCACTATTATGACCATAGCGATGCGGCGGTGGTATTTAAAACCGTGTATCATGATCGTGGCGAAATTCGATATATCTACCACGGAAATGACGGCACATCCATGCCCTGGAATGACACGGCACAACTGGATTATTTGAACCCGGAGGTTCGTGAAGCGGTGATCCGGGTCATTCTCCAGGTTGCGCGGGAAACACCGATCATTCGCTTTGATGCGGCTATGACTTTGGCCAGACGTCACATCCGCAGACTTTGGTATCCGAAACCGGGTGAAGGCGGAGCGATCCCGTCCCGGGCTTTTCATAGTATGAGCGATGCGGAATTTAATCGCCGGATTCCCATGGAATTCTGGCGGGAAGTGGTCAATCGCGTTGCGCAGGAAGTCCCGGACACGCTGTTGTTGGCAGAGGCGTTCTGGATGATGGAAGGTTATTTTGTGCGAACGCTGGGAATGCACCGTGTGTACAACAGCGCTTTTATGAATATGCTCAAGATGGAGCACAACCAGGAATACCGGCAACTGATCAAGAGTACGCTTGAATTCGATCCGGAAATCCTGAAGCGTTACGTGAATTTCCTGAACAATCCGGATGAGGAAACAGCTGTAGTTCAGTTCGGAGACGGGGACAAATATTTTGCGGTCACAACCTTGATGGCCACGCTGCCGGGATTGCCGTTATTCGGCCACGGACAATGGGAAGGGTTTTACGAAAAATACGGCATGGAATTTCGGCGTGCCATGTGGGATGAAACGCAGAATCAGGGTTTGGTAGATCATCACTACCGGATCATCACTCCGCTTTTGAAAAAGCGTTGGATCTTTGCTCATGTGGAGAAATTCCGGTTGTTCGACTTCTTCCTGGAGAACGGACAGGTGAACGAAAATGTATTCGCTTATAGCAATTTCTTCGGGTCAGATCGAACATTGGTGGCGGTGAATAACGTGTATGAGTCCACGTCAGGGTGGATCAAACAATCGGCAGCCTTCAAATCCTCCGAATCGGAGGGATTAAAGCAGGTTTCACTGGCGGAAGCCTGGGAACTTCCGGAGGACAACAAGGCGGTGCTCTTTATGCAGGAGCAGCGTTCGGGTAACTGGTATTTGCGATCAGTGACTGACATCCGAAATGAAGGTTTTTTCATCTCGCTTCGAGGATATGAATCGCAGGTGTACTGGAATATCCATATTCGGACAAAGGATCCGGAAGGTCTGTTGGATCAATTAATGCACGAATCCGGAGATTCCGGTATGGCCGATCCTGATGGAGCCCTGGCTCAACTAAAGGAAAAGCGTATCCTTGCGGAGTGGAAGGATAATTTTCTCCGCTGCACCAAAGGAGAACTTGCACCATCCGTAGAGTTGTTGATCCTCCCGCTGATTCAATCGGATACACCCGTTACGATCGACCCGGTGTGGACGGAGAAGCTGGGAGAGTTCTTCACGACAAATAGAATAGAGAAAACTTCCGGAAAAGCAAAAAATGAAGAAGCGTTGAAAAGGCTTATATCCAAGTTTACGGTATTCACAGAAAGTGAATTGGGTATCGAGGGATTCCCATCATTAAAAGAAATTATACAGGAGTGAATTGATTGCAACCTGACTAAAAATTCAAATGGCTTGATATCCTATCTAGTAAATGGAGCCCCATGGGAAAATCCCATGGTACCTTGTAAATGGCGCCCACAAGGGCGACATCCCGATCGTGGGATGATTAAAAATGATTCAACCACGGCCATAGA
>CAZJWP010000048.1:0-15275 GCA_964549745.1 uncultured bacterium
ACCTGGAGATATTGTTTGAAACAGAAAGAAAACTGCATTACTCCAGATTGAATTATTATTGAAGCCAGACATGGAAAGACACAAGGAAATAAAAGATCTGTTCAACAGGAAAAAACCGGTATAACAAACCCATCCAGTCAACGCCAAAAAGCGGCGCGGCTGATAGGTAGCGTTAAAAACGCTTAAAAAGATTGAAATCATTTTAAGCATTTGAATTTTCTTACTATTTTGAATCGGTCTAAATAAAAACAACGAGCAATAATATGGAAACAGCAAAAATCTATAAGCTAAAAGAGCTTATAACCTACGAGAATGGCTCGATCGTGAGTAAAATTCTCGTCAAAAATGAGAACGGCAGCACAACGCTTTTTTCCTTTGACAAAGGTCAAGGTTTGAGCGAACATACCGCACCTTTTGACGCTACCGTAATTATTCTTGACGGCTCTTGTCAAATTGCGATTGACGGTAAACAGCATAATCTTACTGAAGGTGAAGTCATCATAATGCCGGCAAATATTCCGCATGCTTTAATGGCATCGGAATCTTTTAAAATGCTTTTGATAATGATCAAAAAAAAGTGAATTTATGAGTCATCAATTATACTTATTCAAAATCTACAGGTTACTATATGACAGGTCAGGTATATTGAGATGATTTATAAATAAAACAGCGAACCGTCGGCTATGGATTTTTCACCTTCTTTAGTATCAATCCGTGCATGTCCGCGCAAATCCACGCCCAGGAATTTCCCTTTGACCGACGTTTTTGCGGAACGGATTTCCACCTCCTTGTCCAGGTGAAAACAGAGGTCCGACCACCGGGATAAAATGGCTTCCTTTTCACCGGATTGAAGGGCGTGATAAATCACATCCAGCCGATTGAGCAAATTCGCTAATAGTGTTTCCCGGTTGAACATATGACCGGCCCGGATTGAAAGTGAGGTCACTTCTTTCCGGATTTCGGATGGGAAAACGGAATGACGTTCATTTACGTTCAATCCGATGCCGATGACGGTGTACGCAGCATTGGCGCCTTCCCAACGGCTTTCGCACAAAATCCCGCCGGTTTTTCTTCCTTCGATTAAAATATCATTCGGCCACTTCAGTTTGGTGTCCGGGAGTTCTTTTTTTAAGGCTTCAACCACGCCCAGTCCGGTCACTAAAGAAAAGAGCGGAACCAGGTCGCCGGGATAATCACGCAGGATCAGGCTAAAGGTAAGACCGCGACCGGGAAAAGCGACCCAGCGCGAATTGCTTCGGCCGCGCCCGGCGGATTGGAAGTCGGTAATGACAATTGCACCGTTCGGCGCACCGCTTTGCGCCAATAAAGTTGCAATGGAATTTGTGGAAGGACAACTGTCCAAAAAGGTAAAAGACCGCCCCAAATCTTTGGTACGTAATTTGGAGTCGAAGTCTTTTCTGTCAAACATTATGATGCTGATCTATCCCGGCACTGGAATACAATTATTCCGAACTTTAAGGACCATGCCTGGCTTGAGTACGCCGTTGGTTTTGTCCAATTGATCTTCATTGTCCCAAAATATAACGATCCAGGCATGTTCGTCATGGAAAATCCGTCCGGCAATATTCCAAAGATTGTCACCGGTTTTCACGGTGTAGGAATCGTACTCCGGTTCACAATTATCAACTTCTTCACGTGGCTTTAACAGGTCCAGGTTATGATACGGGAAAATCAGGTTGGGATTGTCGCCAATCGCGTCATGATTCCAGTTATAGATCTTCCGCCACATCATCCAGTCGCCGTATTCGTGTTTGGCAATCTTGACCAGGAAGTCACCGGGAGCGATCATATACAGTTGCCAGGAACTATCGGCCGGAGCCGGTTCCGGCAAGACTTCCTTTGGTTTTTCCGGAAGCTGTGCTTGCATGGATGCCGGTTCTTCCGATTCGGTAGCGACGGCCATAGCTCCTTCGTCCGAGGTTTGTTCTTTTCCGGCCGGAATGGGTACGCTCATGGTCGGTTCGCCGGACTCCTCAGTCGTTGTTTCTTCGGTAGAAGAGGCGGTTTCTGTTGCTTCACTGGCATTCTCCATTTCGCCCGCAGTGGCAACTGTTTCCGAAACATTCGCCATTTCAGCGGCGCTGGAATCCGCAACCATGATTGTATCCTGTTTACTGCCTAAATCCAGTTCAGTATTGTTCTGATCGAGGCTCAATCGTTTGGATGGCGAATCCAGGTTTACATCCGCCGGTTGTTCCGGTGTAACCGGCGGTGCGGTTTGTTTTCCGCACCCGGCCAAAAGGATGAGGAACAATGATGTAATTGTGATTGATTTAATGTTCATAGACGCTCCTGCGGTCTGAAATTTTATGGAAAAAAGGGTGTCCTACTAACGAAATCAGGAGGAAAAAGTTCGGAACTTCCGGGAGTATTAGCCAAGATTAATTCGGGTTATACACTCCGAATTGCTGACGAAATACATCGGAAATTTCCCCCAGCGTGCATTCATTTTGTAAAGCGTTGATAATCCCGGGAATCAGATTTTGATCCGTTTGGGAGAGTGATTTTAAGGCGCTCAGGGCTTCCCGGACCTGATCTGCGTCTCGTGATGATTTATAGGTAATCGTACGCTCCCGCTGCCGCCGAACCAGTTCTTTATCAATGGTGAGGATATCCGCCGAAACACTGTCTTCTTCCTGGTATCGATTGACGCCAACAATAACGGTATTACCGGCATCCACGTCCTTCTGGTACGCATAACTGCTCCGGGCGATTTCGCTTTGGATCCAACCATCCTGTATTGCTTTTACTGCTCCGCCCCGGCGATCGATTTCGTCGATCAAAGCCATGGCCTCCGATTCCAGCTCATCAGTCATTTGTTCAATCACATAGCTGCCGCCGAATGGATCCGGATAATCCGGGACTCCGCTCTCATGAGCGATGATCTGTTGGGTCCGCAGCGCCAGCCGGACCGACTCATCCGTTGGGAGAGCCAGAGCTTCATCCCGGCTGCAGGTATGCAGCGATTGTGTTCCGCCCAGCACAGCCGAAAGAGCCTGGATGGTGGTTCGGACCACATTGTTGTCGATCTGCTGAGCCGTAAGCGTGGAACCGCCGGTTTGGACATGAAAACGGCACTGAAGCGCTTTTTCGTCGGTAATTCCAAAGCGCTCTTTCATCAGCGTGGCCCATAGCCGCCGGGCAGCGCGGAATTTGGCGACTTCCGTAAGAAATCCATTGTGTGCATTGAAGAAGAAGGATAAACGGCGTCCGAACACATTGGCATCCATTCCGCGAGACAGAGCCGCTTTTACGTAAGCCAGTCCGTTGGCAAAGGTGAAAGCCAATTCCTGTGCGGCGGTACTTCCGGCTTCGCGGATGTGGTAACCTGAGATCGAGATTGTATTCCAGTTTGGGACTTCTTGCGAACAAAAATCGAACACATCCGTCACCAATCGCATGGATGCGTCCGGTGGATAAATGTAGGTCCCGCGGGCGATGTATTCTTTCAGGATGTCATTCTGAATTGTTCCCCGGAGCTTATCCCAGGGAACACCTTGTTCTTTAGCCATGACCAAATACATGGATAACAAGATGGCGGCCGTGGCATTGATGGTCATGGATGTGGACACGGAATCCAGGGGAATATCCCTGAACAAGCGGCGCATGTCTTCCATTGTGGAAATCGGAACACCCACTCGTCCCACTTCACCCTCGGAAAGTTTATGATCCGAATCGTATCCGATTTGTGTGGGCAAATCGAAGGCAACACTCAGTCCGGTTACACCCTGTTCCAATAAATAACGGTAACGCTTGTTTGAGGCTTCCGCACTGGTAAATCCTGCATATTGCCGCATGGTCCAGAAGCGTTTCCGGTACATTTCCGGATAAATGCCACGCGTAAAAGGAAATTCGCCCGGTTTTTCCCGACTCATTAAAATCCCCGATCTTGTTTCAATGCCTGGTAAGCAGCATTCACTGCCTTGAATTTTTCTTCGGCCATCAATCGCAAATCTTCGCCAAGATGGGCCACTTTATCGGGATGGTACTTTGTGGCCATTTTCCGGTAGGCTTTTTTGATCTCGTTATCGGTGGCGGTAGCATCGACGCCAAGTATCTGGTAAGCACCGTCCGTATCGCCCATAAACATGGCTTTGATCGAGTGGAAATCCGCATCGCTGATACGAAGGTAATCGGCAATAGTGGAGATCATCTCCAGCTCCACGCTTTTGATATGACCATCGGCCTGGGCCAGGCCGAACAATAGGTGGATTAGCTCCAGACGGCTGGGGTGATCCATAGAGCGCTGGATTTGACGGCACACATCCTGCAGGTTGTACTCCTGGTTCAGTATGTCTTTGAACAGGACCATAAAATTGCGGACTTCCTCCGCACTGAATTGTTTTCTCAGGAAAGCTTTGACATAATCCAGTTCGGACTTGAGCAGTTTTTCATCGGCTTTCATCACGGCCGCAAAGAGGACCAGCAATGAAACCATGAAATCACCCGGACGGGTGCGCGGGTAGGCGCTTCTGGCCGGTCCGAAATTGAAGGGAGATTGATAGGCCTGGCCGCCGGCGCCATCGCTCATGGCGGCTAATGTGTAACCAATAATGGCACCGATTGGACCCCCAAGAGCCCAACCGATTCCGCCCCATAATAATTGTTTTCCTAAACTCACGGGTATCCTAATTCGATGCGTTTTCGACTGAGAAAACAGGCAAAACTACGCAGGTTCTAAGTTGTGAAAAAGGTATATTCGGCCATGGCTGACAGCATAAAAACACGGATTGCCGTTCGGTGGATTCTTCGGCATCCTGCCAAAAGCGAATCCCTTAAACTGGCCGGTTCAGGTCGGGTTCCAAAATCCCTGTTGGTCCTGTTACCGGCCGAAGAAGAAGTGGCCCGGATTGCCCGACACTTTATTCGTCACTCCGGCTGGGAGAAAGCGGATTTCATCCGGTTTATTTGTGAACCGGAAGGTTTACAGCACTATTCCTTTCTGGGCCATCGTTTATCATCATGGCAAGCGGCAGATCGGACCCGCTGGGGAATATTAAAAAAGGAATCACTGGGACAACTCCTGCCGGGTAATTCGGAGGCAGTGGTGAACCTTGATCCTGATCCGTCAGCCGTTTGGGTTCAGATTGTGCAAAGCCAATCCACCGGATTAAAAATAGGATTTGACTTTCAAGGTGCACGTCGCTTATATACGGTCATACTTACCGCAAAGAAGGGAAAATTCGTGGAAAGGGATTATCATATTATCGGACAATTGGTCGGAAATAATGGTCTGGCCGAGGAACAATGATTCCCGTAGAATTATTCTGATTTTCAACCCTGAAAAAACAAAAGAAAATTGATTCAACAAACCATTGACGTACCATCGGGTCCCGCTTATATTACCGCCCGATTTTAGAGGAAAAAATTTATGTTAGAAGGTATTATCTGCCCGGTTTGCGGAGCGACACTCAACGAAGAAGATCTGCGGGAGTCTCTCACCTGCATCCATTGCAAAAACGATTTGCACAAGCGGGAATATCTGGATTTTCTGGAATACCTCATGACCAACGGTATTGTGGAAAACCTGGATTTCTTTGATACCGACGTCTATCAGGAAGACATTGAGCGACTGGATCCTGAAGACGAGGAAGATGTGGATCCATCCGAATTTGAGAAAAAGAAAGATAATTTTAGTTTATACGAAAACGAGATGGTGGCGCATAATAATAAAGACGACACTAAAAAAGATTATGAAGAATTCGAAGGTCTGGATGAAGATTGGGAAGAATTCAACCGACGCGAATACGATTCATTTTAAACAAGGGGAAGCAGTATGAGTGACTCAAAAGAAGGTCAACAACAGAAGACACAACAGATCAATATTGAATTATCGGAAGAAGTTGCTTCCGGGGAATATTCCAATTTTGTGGTCGTCACCCATTCCCAGGCAGAATTCATTCTGGATTTTACCCGTATCCTTCCCGGGGTACCGAAAGCAAAAGTGCACAGCCGCGTCATTATGGCTCCGGCCCATGCCAAAGCTTTTCTAGGTGCATTGAATGATAATATCCGTAAATACGAAAATCAGTACGGTCCCATCAAAATGCCGGAACGCGGCCCCATGGGCGGTATACAGGTCAAACCTCCCAAGGATTCTCTGCCAAATTAAATTTCAGGCGGTGCCGAATCCGCGTACCAGACCCAGGTTCGGCCGCGCTTCAATTCTCTCATTTTTACTAAAACCCACAGGGTTAAAATAATCCAGGCGACGAAATATCCGAATAATGCGCCGCCGATCACATCGCCGGGATAATGAACGCCCACCGAAATGCGGCTGAACGCCACCAGCGTTGCCAATCCAAAAAACCAATAGCGGTATTTCCGATAAAAATATGAGAAGACGGTTGCCATTCCAAATGAATTGGCTGCGTGGTTGGATACAAATCCGTATTTACCACCTTTGGATACCAGCAGGTGGATCGAGTCTATAATCGCATGCGAAGGGCGGAGTCGCCCGACCCAGGGTTTAATGATATGGGCAGCAATTGAATCCGTCAGTGCGACCGTGAGGATGAGTAATACGACGGCAATCTGTCCGCGGCGTCCACCGCGAGCGACGAGAAGAATACAGGCAATCAAAAGCGGCAATCCCAAGGTGACAGGTTTGGTGATCAATGGCATTAGCCAATCAAAGACTGGATTTGCCAGAGTGACATTGATAAATTGAAACAGGTGCCGGTCCAGGCTGAGCAAATTTTCCAACATTCAGAGGATTCCCATGAGTAATCTGGAAAAACTTATCCCAATTTTGTGTTGTCCCGAAACAAAAGAATCACTGACCCGGGCTGATCCGGATTTGATTCTGGAGATCAATCGGTCAATTCAAGAAGGGTCAGCAAAACAACGGAATGGAGAATTAGTAAACTCCCCGATTGAAGCGGCCCTGGTTCGCTCAGACCGGAGATATGCCTATCCCGTTCGGAATGAGATTCCGATCATGTTAATTGATGAGTCCATTGATCTCAGTTCTATTCGGGAAAGAAAAAGTTCTTAGTATTTTTTAATAATTCGTAAGAAATTCCCGATCAAAATTTTTGGCCTGATGGACTGGTTGTCATCGAATTATTCCTTGCCATCAGGTGTTTGAAATCATAAGTTAGTTTAAGCTTCAAGCAGGGATTGATCGCGTAAACTGGTAGTTTCCCCCGCTCCCAGATACCGAAATCCCTGCTTGTTTTTTATAGAGACGTTTTGACTTCTATTTTTGTCTTTCAATCCAGCGTTTTAAAGACCACAAAAGCACGACGCTACCGAGGATAACAAGGGCATTCGCCCAGATGATCTGGAAAAAGTTGGACATTAGGTTTTTATTTTACTTTCAAGGAAAGAAGACCGGAATATCAGGAAATTCATGCGGAAAGTGCTGTAAATTTAACCTGCTTATGGGTATTATCCCCGCTCAATATCAACACAGGAATTCTAAGGATTTTGGGCCAAATTGTGGAAACGGGTTGAGATTCAACCACAGTATAAAACCTGGAGAATAAAAATGAAAATTGGTGTATTAGTGAAACAGGTTCCGGGCAGTGAAGCGTCCTTGCGGATTCGGCCGGATCAGAGCTGGATCGACGAAAGTTCTCTGGAATTTGAAATGAATGAAAGCGACAGCTACGCACTGGAAGAAGCCCTGCAGATTTGCGAAAAAGTGGGCGGCGGCGAAGTGGTGGCGATCAGCATGGGACCGGCTGTACGGACCACAAAAGTTTTGAGAGAAGCTTTAGCCAAAGGTGCGAATCGGGCGATCCATATTATTGAAGAACCACCCTATGACGTGGACCCGATGATCATTGCGGGAGTGTTTAAAAAAGCCATTCAGGACGAACAATTTGATTTACTTTTTTCGGGCCTTCAATCCAATGATTTAAGTCAGGGCCAGACCGGACTATTGGTTGGTGAAATGCTGGGAATGAACTCTGCGACTCTGGTTATTGGCACAGAAATCCAGGATGGCTGCATTCGCGTAAAGCGGGAGTTGGGAAGCCGCTGGTTTCAATGGCTGTCCGTTCCTATACCGGCGATTCTGTCAATCCAGTCCGGATTGAATCAACCCCGGTACCCTTCGCTGAAAGGGATCATGGGAGCGAAAAAGAAGGAGATCAAAACGATCGCAAAGGAAGATCTTCTTTCCGGAGCAGAACAACTTCAGTCTTTCGACAATGTTTATATCCAAAAGAAGGATAAGAAAACCGAAATGATCGAAGGCGAACCGGCTGCCATTGTAAACCGGTTAATAGATGTCTTTAAAAACGAAATCAAAGTGCTGTAGGTGAATAATGGATATTCTAATATTAATGGAAGAACAGCAGGGTAAAATTCATCGCATGAGCCGGGAAGCCGTTGTGGCCGCCCAGGAATTTGCCGGAACACATCAATTAAAAACTGCGGCCTTGATTTTCGGTGATTCCAATCAGGCCTTAGCGCAAGAAGCCTCCGAATTTGGCGTGGACGAGATTCTCACCGTACCCAACTCGGCTCTGAACGATTATTCCGCCGATGGCTATACGGCTGCACTTGCGCAAGTGGTCAAGCAGGAAAACCCCAGGTATGTTTTCATGGGACACAGTTACATGGCCCGGGATTTTGTTCCAAGGGTCAGCGCCCGGTTGAATTGCCCCTTTATCGGTGACGTGATCGGTATCGTAGAAAAAGACGGATCACCGGCATTTACCAAACAGGTTTTCAACGCCAAATTGGTAACAGACGTTTCTCCCAAAATTGACGGTCCGGTACTGGTTGGTTTTCAGGCAGGCGCTTTTTCATCGGAAAAACTCAGCGCCGGTTCACCTGTGATTCGCGAAGTTTCTGTTGAACTTTCGGACGCAGACATTCGCACCACATCCGAAACACCATTTCAGGAAGAAACGGGCGGCGTTGATCTGACCGCCGCTGATTTGATTGTGTCCATCGGGCGCGGAATCGGCAAAAGGGAAAACATTCCAATCGCGGAAACCCTGGCTCAAAAGATGGGCGCCGAATTGGGGAGTTCCCGTCCATTGGTTGACGTCGGGTGGATGAAGCCGCAACGTCAGGTGGGAAGTTCGGGCCAGAGTGTGTCACCCAAACTGTATTTTGCGTTGGGAATCTCCGGTGCAATCCAGCACGTGATCGGGATGAAGGCGTCTAAAAATGTGGTGGCGATCAACAAGGACCCGGATGCGCCCATTTTTGAGATCGCCGACTACGGCGTGGTGGGCGATATCCTGGAGCTGATGCCCCTGCTTACAGAAGCGCTTTCCTGATTTTCGGTTGGTGAGCTAACTTCACCGACAATTCTTCAACACTCTTTACAGGTCCGTATCATGCTGACAAGTCCGGAAAAACTGATCTTTTGGGTTCTGCTTATCCTATCTATCGGAGGTTCCGTCCTCACTTTCCGCCGTATGTTTCGACTTATCGGCAAAGGAAGTCAACCGCTGGACTGGACCCGGATTTGGAAAGCGCCCGGCCGCGGACTTCTCGTTTTCTTCTCTCAGAAAACACTGTTTAAAACTCGTCCTATTGTGGGATTTCTCCATGCATTAGTCGCTTGGGGATTTACACTCTATATGTTGGTGAATTTGGTAGATATAGTGGAAGCCCTTTCCCACGGATTCGAGTTCCTTCCGCAGCACTGGTTGGGTGTTGTCTATCGATTGTTTGTGGATCTGTTCAGCGTTTTTGTCCTGATTGGAGTTGCCTTTTTCCTGATCCGCCGGTTTATTACCGGTGATACCCGGCTTTTGACGACCGGCCAGGTTTTAATGGAAGGTTCCACCCGCCGGGGAATCAAGCGGGATTCGATGATCGTTGGACTCTTTATCTTTTTTCATGTCGGTTTCCGTTTGCTTGGCGCCAGCTACAAAGTGGCGTTGAACGGCACGGACTGGGCCCAACCGGCAGCCACGGTTTTGAGTCACGTCTGGGCCGGGTTTTCTCCGTCGGGTTTGGCCATGGGCGAACATGTTGGTTTCTGGGGCGCCATCGGACTGATCCTGGCCTTTGTACCCTACTTCCCGTATTCGAAGCACGCCCACCTGTTCATGGGACCGTTGAATTTTATGGTTTCACCAAAAGAAGTGACCGCCACCGCCATGGAAACGATGGATTTTGAAGACGAAAGTCTGGAGCAGTACGGCGCTGCCACGGTGGATCATCTTACCCAGAAGCAACTTTTGGATCCTTACGCCTGTATCATGTGCAACCGCTGCCAGGACAACTGCCCGGCTTACTTCACCGGCAAGGAACTTTCACCGTCCGCGATTGAGATCAACAAACGCTACTACCTGAATCAAAAAGGCGGCGAATGGCTGACGGCCAAAGAACCCATCGATGTGCGCCTCACAACCTGGATGCTCTCTGAAGAAGCGGCCTGGTCCTGTACTACCTGCGGTTTCTGCGTGGAAGTCTGCCCGGTGGGGAACGAACCGCTGACTGATATTCTCAACGTCCGCCAGGATTTGGTGATGATGGAAAGTAATTTTCCGCAGGATGTAGTGGATGTCTTCAACAAGCTGGAAACCTACGGCAATCCGTGGGGTCTCAGTTCCCAGGACCGGGAGAAGTGGCTCGCAGGTCTGGACGTGCCGCTCATGCGGGAAAAGAAATCAGCGGACTACTTGTACTGGGTCGGCTGTGCCGGAGCGTACGATAGCCGCGGCAAGGACATTTCACGATCCATGGCGAAAATCCTGAATACGGCGGGTGTGGACTACGCCGTTCTGGGAAACGAAGAAACCTGCACCGGCGATTCGGCGCGGCGCATCGGAAACGAATATCTGTTTCAAATGATGGCGGATCAGAATAAGGAAACGCTCTCCAACTATACATTCAAGACTATTGTGACCCAATGTCCGCACTGCCTCACCACGCTGAAGAATGATTACAAAAAACTGGGCATGGACCTGAATGTCATCCATCACAGTCAGCTCATTGATAAGCTGATCAAGGACGGCAAGCTGCAGCTCACCGCCGATGAAAAGAAAGCCGTCACCTTCCACGATCCCTGTTACCTGGGCCGCCACAACGGCGAATACGATGCGCCGCGGGACGTGGTGAATTCGGTCTTGTCCGAAGGAAATGCCGTGAAGGAAATGGACCGGAGCAAGAATCGCAGTTTTTGCTGCGGAGCCGGCGGCGGCAACATGTGGTACGAAATCAATCGCGGTGAGCGGATCAACATCGAACGGTTTAATGAAGCGGCAGCCACCGGCGCTGAAACCGTAGCCGTGGCCTGTAATTTCTGCCTTTTAATGATGGAAGATGCCATGAAAGTCACCAACCGGGAAGAATCCATGGACGTCAGGGATATCGCCGAATTGGTGGCCGGCCGTCTGCCTGATTAAACTCACATTCCCTTGAAATCCATCTCACTTTTTACGTCCCGGGCTCGTCCAGGGGAAGGCGTGGTCTATACACCCGATTCCGTGGCGCGGGAAATGGTTGTTTCGGTTTTATCGTCATGGCTGCATCACCGGACCGGTGAACCGGAAACAACTCTACGGGATTTTTTTGCAAATGGCAATCATCCCGAACTCGCGGAAAGAATCGCTACGGATTTAATGACTGCTACACTGTGTGATCCGGCGACCGGGCAGGGTGTATTCCTCACCGAATTGATTTCCATTTTACAAAACACATTTCCCGAATCCGCACTGGATGAATGGCTCAAATCAAACGTATATACCTGGGATGTGGATAAAAAGGTGGTCGCATCTCTGAAGCAACGTTTCCCAAACATTTCACACATTTACGAAGGTGACTTCCTGCTGGCTCCGGAATCTGAGCCGGTGGATCTGTTTATCGCCAACCCGCCTTATGTACGCCAGGAACGATTGGAAAAAGCGTACAAGCAACAATTACTGGATTCTACTTTATTCAACACTCCAGGCCTAAAACTGACGAGCCGCACCGATTATTATCTGTACTTCCTGGCGGCCATGGTAAAACGTCTGAAACCGGGCGGTGTGCTCACGGCCATTGTACCCAACGGTTGGCTGGACAACGGTTTTGGCGCCGGATTCCGCCGATTGCTTGAATGCGATTACACGTTAGAGAAAGTGGAATCTCTGAACAATACACGCCACTTCGAAGCGGAAGTGAATACGGTGATCGTCACCATCCAAAAGGCAACACCGCCGAAAAACCAGTCTGTGCGCGTGGTAACGGATGATACGCTGCGAACCGTTCCTTTGGCTACACTTTCGGGTTTGAATTTGGGGTGGAACGGCAGCCTGTTCCGGGCGCCGGATTGGGTGCTGGATGTGCTTTCCACTCCTGGAAAAACAGTACCGCTGGGAGAACTGGCGGAGATTCATGCCGGGATCATTACCGGGAATAACAAAAAATATTATTCCAGGACAGCGCGATTGAACACCTTCGTTCCGGCGGTCAAGTCCCCGCGTGAAATCCAAAAATTGACGCTGGGAAAAGCGGATTGCCAATGGTGGCTGCCCGCGCAAAACATTCCTTTTACAATTCGCAGAGCGCCGATCCTATGGCCCGATCTCCGCGGGCGGCGCCATTTTGCCGTGCACAATCCGGGAAAGCTGGCCTTTGAGCACACCTTTTACGGATTGACACCCAAACACATTTCTACGGAGGATTTGACACTTTTCCTGAATTCATCCTTCGTGAGCCTGCTAACCGAAATTTACGGCCGGACGGGATTGGGCGGCGGTGCGCTACGTCTGGTGAAACAAGATCTGGAGCAGTTGCCGGTTCCCAACCCAAAGTTGATAAGAATCTCCCCAAAATACCGGACGCTCCTAAAATCGCTGGTGCGGGAAATGAATGCAGGCGACGATTCGCTATGGCCGGAACTGGACCGGGCGATTTTGAAACCAATGGGATTGGAGAATCGTTGGGAAGAGGTGGTGAAACTGTTAAATTTTTTCATCCGGCAACGGCACACACGGGCAAGACACTGATATGACTGACCATTTTTATTATCCTTTTGAAAAAGACGGACGGCTGAACTCCGACCGGCAATCCTACAAAGCATTGTCGGAATTCGAAAAATACCAGCTTTCCTTCCATCCGGAGCGGCCCAAATATCTGGATTATCTTTCCATTTTTGACTCCGTTTCGGAATGCTGCGCATCCGATGACCTGGGCGCCCGGCTGATCCAGACCCACCGGGCCGTGCTGGATGAGAAGGGCAAAAACATTCCCGTAATGCTCATTGGTCAACAGTCCGGGCCGTCCTCCGATTACGGCGAGATGCTTAAAACCATGGCCAACCCGGAGGAAGTGCGCCAGTGGAACCACGGCATGCCCACACCGGCCTCGTACCGTCGTGCAACGGTCGCAGTGAAGCTGGCGTCGGAGGAAAATCGGCTCATTATCATTTTTGTGGACACGCCCGGCGCCGATCCAACGGAAGAATCGGAAGCCGGCGGCATTGCCTGGCGCATCGGCGATACGATCCACGCCCTGGCGGAAGCGAAAGTGCCCACCGTAGCCGTAATCATGAATCGCGCCTGCAGTGGCGGCGCCATTGCCCTCACCGGTTGCGATCGTGTCCTGGCGCTGGAATATTCCACCTACCTGGTGATCGCCCCGGAAGCGTGCTCGTCAATTCTCTTCCACACCCGCTCCCGGGCGGATGAAGCGGCGTCCATTTCCAAGATTACATCCCGGGAAGGGATGGGCTACGGTATTGTGGACGAATTGATTTCCGAAGGCGCCGGGCCGGCCCATCGGCACCCCGATGAAGCACGGCAGAATGTGAAGGAAGCGCTGATTCGGAATTGTTCGGAACTCCGGGCGATCAGCACCATCGACTTGCTCGAAAAACGGGTGGAACGGTGGAAGAATATGGGGCACTGGGAAGAGACCACGGAAAAACATGTGAAGCAGATTCAGCGGCATGTGAGCCGGCTCCCAAAGCCCAACGATGAAGGTTTTATCAAGCGGCACTCGGATTGCCGGAATGCCAACGGTCAGCGGGTGTACGACCCGGTGGATTTTGTGGGTTTGCGGCGGAACAACTATGTCTGCACCGTGTGCGGTTACCGCTATGTACGGCCGTCGGTTTGGGATTACATGGACCTGATCCTGGACGCGAAATCGTTCCACGAACACAAGACCACGCGGCGCATTGTGGACAAGGACATTCTGGACTTTCCCGGATATAAAACCAAGCTGGACGAAACCCGGGAATCCACGGGACTGATGACGGCCATGATTACCGGGAATGCCCGGATCAAGGGTCATGGCGTGGTGTTCTGCGGCGTGGGGTTTGGCTTTTTAGGCGGCTCATTCTGCATGAGCACCGGCGAAAAGATTTGGCGCGCTTCGGAAATCGCGATCAAAAAGGAACTGCCCATATTACTTCTGGCTTCCGGCGGCGGCGCCCGTATGCACGAAGGCTGTTCGTCCATGGTGGCCATCCCGAAAGCGCATTTGGCGCTGACCCGCGTGGAACAGGCGCACATCCCCGTGATCACCCTGATCACCGATCCAACTTTGGGCGGTGTGGCGATTGGCTACGGTTCCCGGGGCGAGCGTTTATTCGAGCTGAATGCCGGGAATATCGGCTTTTCCGGGAAACGGGTGATCGAACAGTATACGGGGAAGAAAACGTCGGCGGATTTTCAGCGCACGGACTGGCTCAAGAAACATGGCCATGTGGAGAAGATTACCTCGCCTGTCACCATTCGCGATGACCTTGCCGGGATCATCGAATCCTGGGAGCAGAAACATCCCCAATCACCCCTGAGGAAACTGATGCATAAACTGGACTGATTTTTTACTGAATTGTAGGAGCGCTTTATGAAACGACCTTCCAAGTATGCGGATCACGAATCCAGCCTGAAAACCTTTGCGGAATTGTTCAACGCCTGCCGCGATGGCAACCGGCTGGTGATGCAAACCTACCAGACAGAGAATTTCCGGGACGACGGAGTGATCGTCCATACCCAAAGCGGAAAACGGATCACTTTCGACTGGGAAAAGCGGGACAGGTATTTCCGTTCAGGAAAATTCAAATTCGATACATTGTGGCAGTTTGAGCGGAAGATTAAAAAGGATGAGATCGGACTTTCATTGCAGTGTGATTCGGATGAAACAGCGGTGCTGGCGGCCTGGCACAAGGACTGGCTGAAGGAGCCAATCAAAACCCGGCGGCTGCTCACCGATTCACCGGGAAAGGAAACCGCCCGGGTGCGGGAAACCCGACATTTTAAAATTTACACTTATTCGGAGATGAAGGAGTTCAGGGAGATGATTTATCAGGCAATTAAAGAGGAGAAGTTTGAGAGCGGGGTGTTTGG
>CAZJWP010000049.1:0-2253 GCA_964549745.1 uncultured bacterium
GATGAATTATCCACCGAAATGAACAATGCGATCCAATTCCCCGGGCTCACCAATGCCTGGACCATGCCGATCAAAACCCGGATTGATATGCTCAGTACCGGGATCAAGACACCGGTGGGAATCAAGATCATGGGCGCCAATCTGGATACGCTGAATGCACTGGGCAGCCGGATTCAGGCCGTGGTTCAAAAGATTCCCGGAACGTTGAGCGCTTACGCTGACAAAGTCACCGGAGGGAATTTCCTGGACTTTGACATCAATCGTGAGGAAGCGGCCCGCTATGGACTGACCGTGGGTGATATTCAGGATATCATAAAGTCGGCGGTTGGCGGGATGAATGTGACTTACACCGTGGAAGGATTGGAACGCTACCCGGTGAATGTACGCTACAGTCGTGAACTGCGCGACAGTATCGAAAAACTGAAGCGTGTTATCGTGCCCACACCCACCGGCGCACAGGTTCCCCTGGACCAGGTGGCGGACATCCATATTCGCAAAGGCGCACCGGTGATCAAAAGTGAGAATGCCCGCATGACCGGCTGGATCTATGTGGACCTGGCAGGAATAGACGTTGGAACATATGTAAAGCGTGCGAAGAAGGTGGTGGCCGATGAAGTAAAACTCCCTTCCGGATATTCACTGGTTTGGAGTGGACAATATGAATACATGGAACGAGCCAATCAGCGCCTCCGGCTGGTGGTTCCGGTGACCCTGGTGATTATCTTCCTACTGCTCTATTTCAACTTCAAGAACGTGACCGAAAGTATCATTGTCATGCTATCATTACCGTTTGCTTTGGTGGGCGGGATTTGGCTCATGTACATCCTGGGCTACAATATGAGTGTGGCGGTTGGCGTAGGTTTCATCGCTTTGGCGGGTGTGGCGGCTGAAACCGGCGTGGTTATGCTGATCTACCTGGATCACGCCTATTTCGATCGCAAGAACCAGGGAAAGATGACCAGTCTAAAGGATCTGTACGGCGCAGTGATGGAAGGAGCCGTGGAACGGGTCCGGCCCAAGATGATGACCGTAACAGCCATCATGACCGGTCTGATACCAATCTTGTGGGGAACCGGAACCGGTTCCCAGGTGATGAAACGTATCGCCGCACCCATGGTCGGCGGAATGGTCACGTCCACAATCCTGACACTGGTGGTGATCCCAACGATCTATTACATCTGGCGCAGTCGCGGTATTTATCAAAAGGAAAGTGAGGTAAACTCATGAAAGAGATCAAAGCCTACATCCGTTGTTCCAAAGTGGATGACGTACTGATCGAGCTAAAATCCATCGGAATTCAAAACATTACGGTTATCGATGTCATGGCTCTTGGACGTGGAATGGTGGATCGTAAGCATTTTAAATACTCCATCGATTGCATTGATAAATATTCCACCGTGGCCAAGCTGGAAATCATCTGTTCCGATGATCATGCCGATTCCATCGTAAAGACTATTCGAAAGACTGCCTATTCAGGTGAGTCGGGTGACGGACTGATTCTGGTATCACCGGTGGACTTTGCGATCAAGATCCGTTCCGGTCGAACCGGGGCGGAAATCCTGCAAACCTAGGTACTTTGCATTCTGAGTAAAGGAGATTTCAGAAAAGGAATTGAGGGTTTTGTTAATGTACAATAACATACGAAAAGCGGGTAGTTGTTGAAGGAAACTATTTCGATGATAATACCAGTTAACGGGAACAATAGTTATAATAGCATTAACTTTCACCTTTGGAGGAGTGTAGGTTGAACACGTTTACGTTATGGATCAAAAACATGGTTTGTGATCGCTGTATTCGTGTGGTTCGGGAAGAAATGGAAACCTTGGGATACGAGGTGTTGAATGTTCAATTGGGAAAATGTGTAATTGCCGCAGACGACATCCCCGATCCGGATAAAATCCGGGCCGTCCTTCACGCCAATGGATTTGAATTGCTGGAAGATGAAAGTTCCCAATGGATAGAACAAATCAAGACGGCGATTATTTCCCTGATCTACAGAGATGAACTGGAGGAGCGGGACGAAAATCTCAGCCATTACCTTACTGTAAAGCTCCGGAAAGACTATCCCTCCCTGAGTCGACTTTTTTCTTCGGTAGAAGGTCTGACGATCGAAAAATATTTCATCCTTCAAAAAATTGAACGAGTGAAAGAATTGTTGATCTACGACCAGCTTTCGTTGAAAGAAATCTCCTATCGATTGGATTACAGCAGTGTCCAGCACTTATCCAACCAGTTTAAAAAGATCATCGGGCA
>CAZJWP010000049.1:2353-5889 GCA_964549745.1 uncultured bacterium
AAGTTTAAGAATAATCCTGAAAAATACCTGAATCAGGAAACTCCAGGAGCAAAATCAGCACATTCGATGCATAAAGAAATGGCAAATTCGGAATCAAAGACGCATGTTGATCCGGTCTGTGGTATGACCGTTGATCCGGAAACGGCAGCAAGTCAGGTTGACTATGAAGGAAAAACCTATTATTTCTGTTCGGAGCATTGTGCCCGTTCATTTCAAGAAGATCCTGAGTCATACTTGCAAGCCAAAGAAGAAAAGGTAGATCATTCTACGCACGATCATGAACACCATCACCATGCAATGGCGGAAAAAGAAAAAGTCATCGACCCTGTTTGTGGAATGAGCATCAATCCGGAAGAGGCTGCCGGGAAAACCGAACACAATCATCAGACTTACTATTTTTGCAGCATGCATTGTGAACACAAATTTTTAGACAATCCGGATGCGTATTCGACTGATTCGAAACCCTCAGATTCTACAGTCTCAGACGGAGATTACACCTGTCCTATGCATCCGGAAATTGTCCAAAAAGGTCCGGGGAGCTGCCCCTTATGCGGTATGGCTCTGGAACCGGTGAAGATAACGGTTGAGACTCACGTCAACCCTGAATTAATCGATATGACCCGGCGATTCCAGTGGAGCACTGCGTTGGCGATCCCTTTGGTACTCATAAGCATGCTTCCACTGGTGCTGGGTCATTCTTTACTCCCCGAATCCTGGAGCCGTTGGGTTGAATTAATTCTGGCAACGCCAATTGTTGTATGGGGCGGCGCACCGTTTTTCAAACGGGGTTGGGATTCGATTAAATCCGGCAATCTGAACATGTTTACTTTGATCGCGATTGGTACCGGTGTAGCCTATGGATACAGTCTGATTGCAGCCGTATTTCCTCAAATTTTCCCGGCGGCCTTCCGAAGCGAAGGCGGAACCGTGGCTGTCTATTTTGAAGCGGCCGGTGTCATCGTTACTTTGGTGCTATTGGGTCAGGTTCTGGAGTTGCGTGCCCGTGAAAAAACCGGCAGCGCCATCAAAGCCCTTTTGGGGTTATCACCAAAGACAGCACGAGTGGTCGATGAGGATGGTACCGAAAAAGATATTCCTTTGGAGCAGGTCAAGATCGGCCAGATTTTACGTGTACGTCCCGGTGAAAAAGTTCCGGTGGACGGCGTTGTCACAGAAGGGGCCAGCGCCCTTGATGAATCCATGATCACCGGGGAGCCTGTACCGGTCAATAAACAATCCGGAGATCAGGTAACCGGAGCCACGGTAAATGGAACCGGCTCTTTCCTGATGAAAGCGGAGCGGGTGGGAAGTGATACCCTGTTATCACGAATCGTTCAAATGGTGACCGAAGCGCAACGGAGCCGGGCTCCGATCCAGGGTCTGGCGGACAAAGTGGCCGGGATATTCGTTCCGGCTGTGGTCGCCTCCGCAGTAGTTGCTTTCGTAATCTGGGCCTGGGTCGGACCGGAACCGCGTCTGGCTTATGCTCTGGTGAATGCTGTTGCCGTTCTCATCATCGCCTGTCCCTGTGCGCTGGGTCTGGCGACGCCCATGTCCATCATGGTGGGTACGGGACGGGGAGCCACTACCGGTGTATTAATCAAGAACGCGGAAGCATTGGAAACCATGGAAAAAGCCGATACGCTGGTCGTGGACAAAACCGGAACGCTTACGGAAGGAAAACCGCGACTGGTATCGGTGAAACCGGTCATTGGTGTAACGGACAAAGAATTAATCGGATGGGCTGCGTCCCTGGAAAACCAGAGCGAACATCCCCTGGGAGCGGCGATTACAAGCGCTGCCGGTGAACGAAAGATCAACCTGGAATCTGTCTCGGATTTTGAATCCGTCACCGGACAGGGGGTCAAAGGAATAGTCGGAGGGAAGACGATCGCTGTCGGGAACGAGCGATTTATGACTTCACTGGACATCCCAACGGAGGATTTAAGGACCGACATCTCGGAATTACAGGAAAAAGGTGAAACTGTGATCCGGGTGTCTGCTGACGGAAAGCTGGCCGGGATTCTGGGAATCACCGATCCCATCAAATCCACCACAAAATCCGCAATTCAAAAACTTCAATCGGAAGGCATCCGGATTGTGATGCTGACCGGAGATAACGCAGCCACAGCCAAAGTTGTGGCAGACCAACTGAACATCACGGAAGTGGAAGCAGACGTGTTACCGGACCGGAAGCACGAAGTAATTTCCAAACTTCAAAACGAAGGGCACCGGGTTGCCATGGCGGGGGACGGAATTAATGACGCACCCGCTTTGGCTCAGGCCGACATTGGAATTGCCATGGGAACCGGGACCGATGTGGCTATCGAAAGCGCGGGAATCACGCTGGTAAAGGGCGATCTGACCGGCATCGTTCGAGCCCGGCATCTTAGCCGCGGGACCATGCGCAATATTCGCCAGAATTTATTCTGGGCCTTCTTTTACAACTCAATCGGCGTTCCGGTTGCCGGTGGAATTTTGTATCCCTTCTTTGGTATCCTGTTAAGCCCAATTCTTGCTGCCGCTGCCATGAGCTTTAGCTCGGTTTCCGTGATCGGTAATTCACTTCGGCTGCGCCGCTTAAACCTGTAAAGAGAATCACAATGGCAATTGAACCAAAAAGAAAGTTTATTGAAGGCATCTTATTGGGAGCGTTGGGCGGTTTTTTCCTTGTCGTGATGATTTGGGGCTGGAATCATGCCGGTCGATCCTATCCGTCCAACAACCAAATGATGAATTCAGCCGCACCGGTTTACAGTCAAGTGACAATGGATATTGCCTCCAAATTTGATTGCTCCTGCGGTGACTGTTCTAATGATCCGGTTTCCGATTGTGATTGTTCCACGTCCCAGGCAACCAGACGATTTATCGAACGGAATGTCCAAAACGGATTGCCGGAATCTGAGATTATTGACAGGGTTCAATCCACGTTCGGTAATTACCGGGGATAAAGAGTTAACAATTATTCAAACAGAGAGAGAATATGAGTTATTATTTTAATAAAACACTGAATGTGTCATTCGATGAGGCCATTGATGCTGTTACGGAAGCATTGAAAACCGAAGGATTCGGTGTACTGACCGAAATTGATGTAAAAGCAACATTGAAAAAGAAACTGGATTTGGATGTACCAAAGTACCGCATCCTGGGTGCCTGCAACCCGCCGTTCGCCTACAAAGCCTTAACCGCCGAACCGTTGATCGGAACCATGTTGCCCTGCAATGTGGTAGTCCGGGAACTGGAATCCGGCGAAGTAGAAGTTGCAGCCGTTGATCCGATGGCTTCTATGCAAGCTGTTCAAAATCCGGAACTGGCAGGTATTGCCGAAGAAGTGCAGAGGAAATTGAGGACAGTAATTGAAAACCTTTAACACGTAAAATAAATAAATAGTAGTATAAGAATGTTAAGCCATGTGAAAAAGACGATAATGGGATGGGGTATCCTTTCGCTGGTTTTTGGCCAGGGAATGGGTGGAAACCACCATAATGGTCGTCCCCACGATATGGATTGGCCCATGGACCTTCAGACCGTCACTG
>CAZJWP010000049.1:5989-15243 GCA_964549745.1 uncultured bacterium
GTCGTTTACACCATAAGCGGGCCAATATTTCTGTCCGGATTTATGACACAATGGGACATTTGGTGAATACACTGAGCAAGGGTGAAATACCCTCCGGTGAACACAGGGTCCGATGGAACGGACAAAATTCTCAAGGACTTTCAATGGCCAGTGGAACCTATTTCGTAAAGATCGAAGCCGGTTCGGAACTGGTTGTTCGTCCTATGACACTTTTGAAATAACGATCACCACAAGGATTCGAATATGAAAGCACTTTGGATTGCCTTTGGGACCATTTTTCTGGCGGAACTGGGTGACAAGACCCAACTGGCTATCCTGGCCATGAAAGGAAAAGGATATTCCGGTTGGCAGGTCTTTATTGGTGCAATGATCGCTTTTGCAATCCTGACCGCGCTGGCCGTATTGGTGGGCGAATGGATTCAAACGAAAATCCCGACAGACATCATTGAAAAGACCGCCGCCGGAGCTTTTGTAGTGATCGGTGTTTTAATGTGGTTCGAAAAGATATGATACAACTCAGAAAGGAGTGATCATGAAAAGACTGTCTTACCTGACAATCGCTTTGTTAACCGTAGGTGTAATGGCTTGTGGTCAAAGCAAAAAATCGGAGGCTAAGGCCGAAGGAACTTCCCAATCCGCATCGAATATGCAAATGAGCAACAGCAAGATGCAGATGAATCAGAATCAGACCGGGATGGATCAAAAGAACATGCCCATGGATCAACAAATGATGGGAATGGATTCAAACCAGATGGGAATGAACCAAAACCAGATGAAGATGAACATGAATGGGATGCATCAGGCGATGTATTACACTTGTCCGATGCACAAGGATGTCCACGCTTCTGAACCTGGGAAATGCCCGCAATGCGGAATGAATCTGGAAAAAGTTGTGGAAACCACACCGGAGAATGCTGACTTCTGGGGTTGTCCCATGCCGGAACACAGTCATGTTCGGGCCGACGGACCGGGAAAATGCCCCGATTGCGGAATGAAACTCAAACCTATGAAGCTGGAAAAATCTTCCTGAGAAAACAGGCAGCTTTCTCAGAACGGTTCGAATCTTAACAAAGTTTCGCCCGACAAATACAACCGGACTTCCTGGACGCAACCATTCAGGGAGTCCGGTAACTTGAAAGGAGTGAGGTATGCTTATACCTGAATGGGCGCCCAACGTCCATCCCTTATTGGTTCATTTTCCCCTTGTGCTCTTATTGGGAGCCATCCTGGTTCAAATTGGTGAATTTTTTATCCCCTGGCTAAAGCAAAACTCGTGGATTACGACTTTGGCTTACGGTCTGGGTTGGATTAGTGGGATCGTCACCTATTTCGCCGGAAAAGCGGCCGCCGATTCGGTGACAGTTGCCGATAATGTTATTCCGGCGCTTTCCCGGCACGCTGATCTGGCGACACAAACCATTGCTGTTTTTGGCGCTGTATTGTTGATCAGGATCATCTTTCATTTCGCAACCCAGACATATCGAATATGGATCAATGTTCTTGCGTTTATCATTGCTCTGATTGGTGGCAACCGTCTGGTTGAGACCGGCGAACACGGCGCCATGCTGGTCTATCGTTATGGTGTGGGTACACAAAAACAAGTCGTCCGGGAAGAAGCTGCCCTCCCAACCGATAATATGATCTCAGTCAATGACGACGGTTGGTCTTGGATTGATGTGGGTGTTCTGCCTAAAACAAATGAAACGGATTTCACATGGATAGGCGGATCACAATCCTGGACAAAGGTGTTAAGTGATGAAAATTCGCTCAGTGAAGGTGAGACGGTTACGTTGCTCTCAAAACGAAGTATGGACAATATGGTTGGAACGGCCGATTTGGATCTGGAAGGATTCAATGGAAAAGTGGAATTGCTATTTCATTACAAAAATGACAAGAACTACGATTTTCTATCCCTGGGAACCGGTACCGTGAAAATTGGAAGAATGGAAAAGGGGACCGAAAAAGTATTCGAATCCGGCGCATACGGCAATGTTGACGATGTGGAATTAAAACTAATCGCCAACGGACACCATTTACGAGGCTATCTCAATAACAAATTGATGGTTCACGCACACGCAGAAGCAGGCCCCGAGGCTGAAACCGGGATTCGAATTTCCGGTCCGGGCCGTGTGCATTTACACGATGTCTCATACCAAAGACAGGAGTCGGAACACTAACTTTGATATAAATCCAATCCAAACGAGTATGCATTATATCCCATGGAGATGTGAATTGTTTTCCTCTTTCTCTCTCCGGGATTCTTTGTAAATTCTATTCATAAATGCGGAATACGTGATTTGAAACTGATCTTCCAAAGAATCCTGATTGCACTGTGTATAGTAGGTTTGAACGGTTTACCGGCTCAGACCAAACAGGACCAGTCTAAGCAGGTACAAACCCCACAAAAGAAACGCCGCCGGGTTCCACGTAAACGACCACCCCAGAATTCCAAAAAGCGGCCGGTCAAACGTCCAACGGCACAGAAAAAGCCTGCGAATCGTCAGCCGGTAAATAAAAAACAGGCTCGTAGACGACCGGCACCTCGGAAAAGACCCACAGCAAAACAAGCTGCACAGCGCCGGCAACCTCAAAGACGTCCTGTTCGAAGAGCTCCGCAGAAACAGCAACAACCACCGAAAACAGTTACACAACCAAAAGTCAATAGACAAGCCACCGCACCCAAGGCTCCGTCGGTTAATCCCATGAAAATGGCCACGGAATTAAAATCCATGACGGAAGAATTGGAAACCAGCAGCCGGAAATTATCGATGGCAAAATCTTACCTTGAACCGGTGAACCGGCAAAAAGTAGTGACCATCGAATCTCGCGCCGTCGATGGCACACCGGGAAAAGTTCGACCGGCGGATTTGAAGAAAGAAGTCCAAACAGCCGAGAGTCAACGGGACTGGGAAAAGGTTCGTGACCTGACGATCAGCCGCATCCAGATTGATCCCACCAATCCTAATTTGCATTATGATCTGGGGCGCGCATATACACGGCTGGGCGATCTCAATAAGGCCCGGCAGGCCTTCGAAGAAGCGTTGGATATCGATCCGGAACATCAGCCGACCCTGAATGCTGTGGCCAGTCTGTCACGAAGCAGCGATACACGAATGATGAGCAGCGCCGTTCTCAATTATACATCAGAACGAAAGATGGGTGGACCGGCCGGACAAATGGCTGAAATCCACGAAGACATTGCCACCGGGAAATTTGACGAAGCGCAATCATTGGCACAAAAAGGATTGGATACTTATCCTGATCAAAGCGGATTTAAGTTTTTGGAAGGTTTGGCCCTGGAAAAACAAGGTTCCACGGAAGAAGCAAAGATCGCATACCAACAGGCGATCAAGATTGATCACAACAATTTAGAGGCCCATAAGGCCCTGGCGAATTTGTACTATGATTTGGGGAAATACGTTTATGCCGGTTTAACCTATGGTGATTTGACACAATTAAATCCCACCGATGAGGACGCCTGGTATCTTGAAGGACTCTGTTATTATAAAGCCAATGAGTGGGGAAAGGCTGTTGGAGCTTGGGAAGCGTTGCGCAAAATCAATCCCCAGCATGCCCTGCTGAAGATTATGCTTCCCCAAACCTACTATGTATTGGCGGTGGAATATAATCGGAACGGAGAACCGGCTCTGGGACGAACGGCATTTGATAAAGCAATGAACCTGAATCCAAATACGTATAGCTGGCTTCCGGAATCGATGCGAACACTTGGCCGTTATTATCGGGATAAGAAGATGTACAAGGAATCGTTGGCGGCTTATCAGCAAGTGGTGGAATTGCGACCAAAGGATGCGAGTGCGTATATGGAGATGGGTGTGACATACTGGAAAATGGATGAAGCCCAATTAGCTCGGGCTGCCTGGGATAAAAGCCTGGAATTGAATCCGGATAATAATGAAGCTCGCGGCTGGCTGCTTATTTCCCGCCAGGGTTCCTGAATCTAAATTATCGATTAGAAATATGCTTTCATCAAGACGGATTATTCTGCCGTTATTCCTGATTTCCACCCTTTTTGCTTCAGCCCCGGGCGATAGCCTGGTTTGGAAAGGTGTAAAACAATTCTATAATTACCAAACCGCAGAAGCGATCGACCTACTTGCCAGGGCGAGAACAGAATATCCGGAAAATCCGACAGTACATTTGACCTGGGCAGCGGCGCGCTGGCTTCACAGCCAGGCCAATGATAGTGTTGAAACCACCTATACAGTGCTGGAAGAATCACTGAACGATATTATCCCGGTTTACAATACTCTGGTTCGTCAATACCCGGATGATCCCATGTATCAACTCTATCAGGGTTCGGCCATTGGATTGCGTGCGCGGGTCAATTTGGGACGGAAAGAATGGTTTTCGACGCTGTCCGATGCTTACAAGGGATTCCGAATTATCCGGGATGTAGCTGAAGAGCACCCGGAAATGACCGATGCCCAGTTGCCGATTGGAATCGTGGAAACGTATGCGTCCATGAGTGGCTGGCTTGTTCGCTGGTCGGCCTCCATTTTCGGGCTGAACCCCGATAAAACCGAAGGGTTGGCTAAAATTGAAGCTTCGGCGGACAGTGACGGTTTTGCCTGGATCGAAGCCTCCAGTATCAAATCTTTCCTGGATTTATGGGTGTACACCGATTTACCCGACGCATTGAAACACAGTCAAAAACTGGCTCAGGAATTTCCCCGGAATTACTATTTTAATATCATGTATGTGGAAAGTCTGATCCGGAGTGAAGACACCCAAAAAGCAAAAATCCAACTTTCGTATTTAAACGAACAATTTTCGGATTTGACGTCGATCCAGAAAGATTGGTACGAAGGTTACCTGGAGTATGAAGAGGGCCTTTTCGCCGCCATGAACGGCGACTGGGAAACGGCATACCAGAAATCAGTGCAGGCGATAGAAGGATACGGTGCAGAATTGGATGTGGTTTTAGGAAATGCCTGGTTACTGAAAGGATTGAGTCTGGATGCATTGCAGGATCATGATGGCGCTCAAGAGGCTTATCAAGCCTGTTTGGATCTGGATAATTTGACCAAAGCGATGGAACTTGCGGACTATTATTCTGATCATCCTTTCCAACCCGGCCAAAATATTTGGAACATTGAACAGGGAACGTCCGTCACATCACCTTAACACTGTGAACTCCACACAAAAAACACCCATCAAAATAGTCAGACGACTGACCCGGGAAGTGAAGGTTGGTTCGGTTGGCATCGGAGGGAGAAATCCAATCCGCATTCAATCCATGACCACCACCGATACCATGGATACGGAAACCACCGTTGCTCAATCCATCCGCATGATCGACGCGGGAAGTGAATTGGTTCGGATTACCGCCCCCAGTCAGAATGACGCGCGGAATCTGGCAGAGATCAAGAAGCATTTACATCAACACGGGTACAATGTGCCCATTATTGCAGACATTCACTTTACTCCGAAGGCTGCGGAAATTGCGGCTGAGATCGTGGAAAAAGTGCGGGTGAATCCAGGCAATTATGCGGACCGGAAAAAATTTGAAACACGAACGTACTCCGATTCGGAGTATGAAGCGGAACTGGACAGAATCCGGGAGCGGTTTTCGCCTTTAGTAGAAATATGTAAGACAAATGGCGTTGCCATGCGGATTGGAACCAACCACGGATCGCTGTCTGATCGGATTTTGGGGCGTTTCGGTGACACGCCGCTAGGAATGGTGGAATCAGCGCTGGAATTTGTACGGATCTGCCGTGATTTGAACTACCATGAGCTGATCCTGTCCATGAAAGCCAGCAATCCCAAAGTGATGGTGGAAGCCAACCGGCTTTTGGTGGAACGGATGGATGCGGAAGGCATGGACTATCCGCTTCACCTGGGTGTGACCGAAGCGGGCGAAGGTGAGGATGGCCGAATCAAGTCTGCCATTGGAATCGGAACGCTATTAAAGGAGGGAATCGGGGATACAATCCGGGTATCCCTGACAGAAGAACCGGAAGCTGAATTGCCGGTGGCCAAAGAACTTGTCCGAATTGCAGGTCGACCTTTACCGAACCCGGAGGCCGAGAAGACGGTTCCTATTTCACATTCATTTTTAAACCAAGACCCCACAGTTCAGGTTTTGGATATCGGCGGAGAAAATGTTCCCAGGGTGATGGTATCGCTTCCGTCTGAAAATGATTTAAAACCGGAAGAATTAGGCCCAATCGGGTACCGTTATATTCCGGCGTTGGACAAATGGAAAACTGGAGATCAGGCCGCTGACTGGGTGTTCACTCACATAGATCAACCCGCGTTTCCTTTGCCTTCCGGATTGACATTTTGTTCGAACGACCCTACATCGGGAAATGCCTTGTTTATCGGTCATGTTTCGGAAGTAGTTCAAGTGCCTGCCGACCGGTCGGTAGCCTGCCAAATTAGCGAGCAGAATGTTGTAGACGAACTACCTCCTTCCTTACTTGAACGCAAGAACCTGATCTGGATTTTCGAACCGACCAGGGATTCGTTTTTAAGCTGGCGGCGAATGTTCGTTTTGTTGAGGAATTCGGGGAATCATCAGCCGGTTGTATTGCATTATGTCGGCAATGCGACCGATAGTCAACAATTACTGGAAGCGGCAGTCCACGCCGGAGGTGTATTCATCGACGGTTACGGCGACGGAATCTGGCTGGAGGGTTCGCATGTGTCAGAATCACTGAGTGTTGCCTTTGGTATTCTACAGGCTGTCCGGGTGCGAATATCACGCACCGAATACATTTCCTGTCCCAGTTGCGGGCGAACTTTGTTCGATCTGCAGGACACAACGGCTCGCATTCGTTCTCGCACTTCACATTTAAAAGGCGTTAAAATCGGGATTATGGGATGCATCGTCAATGGTCCCGGAGAGATGGCTGATGCCGATTACGGCTATGTCGGGACCGGTCCCGGAAAAATCTCGCTCTACAAAGGGCAGGAAGTTATTCACCGGAATATTCCCACCGCCGATGCTGTGGATCAGTTGATCGAACTTATTCGGTCACACGGAGACTGGGTTGATCCACCGGAATCGGGCAAGGAAAATTGAGGTTATTATGAAAAAATATTGGGTATTCTTATTTCTGATTCAGTTGGGTTGGACTCAACCGGATTCCACATCGATTACTCCGATTGTAGCGTACTGGAAAACACTAAGCGCCGACCAAAAGGACGTGTTTTTGTTCTCGTATTTAACCCAGGTTTATGATACCTATTCATCATTGAAAGACGAATACGGCTACAATGAAATGACTACCTGGTATTACAACAATAAAGCGGAATTGGTTTTCGGTATATTTGATCAACTGAAAACAGCTGAATTATCCGAATTGGTTAAATGGATCGATGAATATTATTCGCATGCGTCGAATGCCGGACAACCGTTCGATGAGGCGCTTCGATTTGCATATCGATTTCAGCAAGCGGACGGCAAAACGATCTGGGAAAAGTACCAGAATTTAAAATTTGACAAGATTGAAGTGGGTGAGGACTCTGATTAAAAAACCCCGGTTTCTTGAAAACTGGATTCAAATCAAAAAAGAGCGGGGATATAAAGGACTGTTACAAGAAAAAGGCTGGACCATTTTAACGGTGTTCATCCTGTTTTATCTGGTTCGTGATTCGATGATGTACATTTTGATTCCGTACCTGATTGTGAAAGGAGTCTGGCCCGGACACTAGATTTGTTTTTCTTCTTATTTAACCCTGAGGGGATTGTATGTTAGCTCGTGTATTAAGTAGCGCGATCCTTGGGATCGACGCCTATATTGTGGAAGTGGAAGCGAATTTGTCGCGTTCCGATTTACCTCGTTTTATTACGGTGGGATTACCGGAGGGTGCCGTTAAAGAAAGCAAGGAACGGGTTTTAGCGGCTGTCAAGAACTCCGGTTTCAGGATTCCCGGTCAACGAATCACCATCAACCTGGCGCCTGCTGATATCCGCAAGGAAGGATCCGCCTTTGATCTGCCGATGGCGGTTGGAATCCTGGCTGCGCGCGGTTACGTCAAGCCGGATTATCTGAACCGTGTTTTGTTACTGGGAGAACTGGCGCTGGATGGATCGATCCGTCCCATCAAAGGCGCTTTGCCGGTAGCCATCTGTGCCCGGAAAGAGAATATTCCCGGCATTATCCTGCCGAAGGAAAACGCCATGGAAGCCGGTGTGGTTGATCAGATTAAAGTCGCCGGTGTATCCAACCTGATTGAAGTGGTGGAAATCTTAAACGGAGAACGACCCATCGAAGCTGTGAGCATAGATCGGGAAAAGTTATTCGACCAGAATTTGAAATATGGTGTGGATTTCGCCGATGTAAAAGGTCAGGAGCAGGTGAAACGTGCTTTGGAAGTGGCAGCTGCCGGAAGTCACAACGTGATCATGATCGGACCGCCGGGGAGCGGGAAAACCATGCTGGCTAAACGGCTTCCCACTATTTTACCGAACCTCATTTTGGATGAAGCGCTGGAAACCACAAAGATCCATTCGGTTGCCGGGGTGTTGCCCGATAGTCAGGGTTTGATCGCCACGCGGCCGTTTCGGTCGCCTCACCACACAATCAGCGACGCAGGACTCATTGGCGGAGGGACCGTTCCCAAACCGGGTGAAGTCTCATTAGCGCATCATGGTGTTTTATTTCTGGACGAATTACCGGAGTTCAAGAAGAATGTGCTGGAAGTGATGCGGCAACCGCTGGAAGACGGGAAAGTCACCATTGCACGCGCCGCCATTTCGCTGACGTATCCGTCCCGGTTTATGCTGGTGGCTGCCATGAATCCCTGTCCCTGCGGGTTTGCCACCGACCCAAGGAATGAATGCACCTGTACGCCGCCCATGATCCAAAAATACATGAGCCGGATTTCGGGACCGCTCCTGGACAGGATTGACATTCATATTGAGGTTCCGGCCGTCCCGTTTTCTTTACTGGCGGAGAAGAAAGCAGGTGAACCTTCAAGAAATATCCGTGAGAGAGTACAGCAAACCCGAAATGTGCAATTGGAACGATTTCGCAATGAACTGGGTATTTTCGCCAATTCACAAATGGAACCCAATCATTTGCGGACCTATTGCAAGCTGGATTCCACCGCCGGTGAATTATTGAAAAATGCCATGGAAAAACTTGGACTTTCGGCACGGGCGTACGACCGCATCTTGAAAGTGTCGCGAACGATTGCCGATTTGTCCAATTCACCGGACATAAATTCAGAACATATCGCGGAGGCGATTCAGTACCGGAGTCTGGACCGGCAATTGTGGATGA
>CAZJWP010000050.1:0-15240 GCA_964549745.1 uncultured bacterium
ACGGATTCCGGTTTCCAGTCTCCGGTTTCCTCTTTAAATAATTACGCATTTTTAGACGCGAACTTCGCTTCTCTACTCCAATACTCCATTCCTTCATTCTTAGATTTCCATGCAACCCTTCCTCTCTTTGGGGAGTCATGCATAAGAAAGACGGACGCGTTGACAGAAACACAATCACTCACTGACGCACAAATGGTGGCGGCGATTCGACAGGGCGACCGGGAGCAGTTCCGGGCCTTATACGATCGCACCAAAGACCGTTTGTACCGGACAAGCCTGGCGCTGTGTGCCAACCGGCTGGATGCGGAAGATGTGCTTCAGGAAAGCTATGTGAAAATTTTCAGGAAGATACACTCGCTTCGAAATCCGAAACGGTTGGACGCCTGGATGACCCGGATTGTGGTCAATACGGCCAAATCCAAGCTGCGTCAATCCATTCATTGGGACGATCAGAAAGAGAATGATCTTCCCGCTTCTGACACGATTGACGATCTGCAGAATTGGAACGAATTGATCCATGCATTGCAACGCTTGCCACGTGGATTTCGCACCGTGTTTGTGCTTCACGCCGTACAGGAAATTCCACAGGAAACGGTGGCTACCATCCTGGGTATTTCAGTGGGAACGGTGAAGTCCCAGTATCACCGCGCCCGTCTAAAACTCCAAACCATCTTAAGCGAAATGGGGATTCAGTTTGAACGATAAACCTTCTTTTCAGGATTGGCTCGACGCTGCCAAACGCGAATCGGAATCGCTGGAAACGCCCGAAACACTTTGGCAGAATATTGAACGTGAGTTTGATACGCCGTCGCCGGTGAAATCGTTTTGGACACGCGTGTTCGGTATTCAAGACACGCGGCGAAAATGGCAGTTCGCCCTGGCCGGATTGGTGATTTTGATTGCTACAAGCGTGGTAATCAATTCTTTGCGGACGCCGGAGCTTATCTCTGTGGATCAGGCGGAATATTTGGCGGAAGAGATTGATTCGGAGGTCTACACCGCCCAGCGCAATTATGAAAGGGCGATCGCCAAATTGGAAAACCAGGCCAAAACCAAATATCAGGGTTCGGACAATGAACTGGTCAGTCTGTACCTGGAAAGGATTGACGTTCTGGATGAGCTGATCAGGGAATGCAAATCCGACCTGAAAGACAATCCCTACAATCCGGCCATCCAACGGAGTTTATTTGCCGCATACAATGAAAAAGTGGAAACCATTCACGAATTGCTTTCCATCGACTGAGAGGAAAAAATGAAGAAAACCATTCTGATCGTAATTAGTCTGAGTCTCTTTTTTGGCACTGCCAAGGCTGATCTTTTTAAGATCGAAAAAATAAAGACCATACAAAAAAGCTTTTCCCAGGATAAATCCGGAAACCTTGAGGTCAACAATTACAATGGGGACATCTACATCGAAAGCTGGGACAAAGACAGTGTCAGCGTGAAAGTGGATGTGAAGGTATCCACGGAAAGCGAGGAAAAATCCGAACAATTGCTGGAACAACTGACGCCGGAAATTGAACAGAAAGGCAACACCGTTTACGTGGTTACCGAACGTCACAAAATTGAGTCCAAATGGTTCGGACTGATTCATGTCTATATTTACTATTCTTACGATATTCGAATTAAAATTCCGGCCGGATTGAAGATTGATTCGGAGAACCGTTACGGTCAAACGGATATTATCAATTCGCGATCCACCCTCTCCGCTTCAAATTACAATGGTAATGTCCGGGTTGTGAATGCCTTATCCACAAACCTGAGCAACAAATACGGAAAAATCAATGTGAGTCAAATTCAGGGCGATTTGGATGTGGACAATTATAATGGACCTATCGACGTTTCAGATGTATCCGGTTTGCTGAGAGCCACCGATAAATACGGCCAGCTTAACATATCAAATGCGGGTGATTCGGTCTACACGGAAAACTACAATGGTAATATCACATTGAATGATGTTTCAGGTAGCGCTGTGGCCAAACTGAAATATGGAAACCTGACTGTTTCCGATGTGGGGAGAAATATTTATGCCGAAAATTATAATGGTGATATCCGTATCACCAGCGTCCTCGGTAATGCAACGATTATAGATATGTACGGGACCATTGAATTGGATCATATAGGCAAAACTCTCGATGCTACCAATTACAACGGAGATATTACCGCCAGAATAGTCGGGGGGAATTTTTCAGCTGATTGTAAATATGGGAATATAAAAGGGGAGGACATCCTGGGTTCGGCTTCTGTTGTGAACTACAATGGCAAAATAAAACTGGAAGGTGTAGACAGCCTGGTTACAATTGAAAATAAATACGGCGATACCCGGATTTCTGATGTTTCCCCGCGAATTCAAGCTGTTACCTATAATAGCGATTTTGAGGCTCAAAAAATTCGGGGAGGCAATGCGGATATTTCAATTAAAACAAAATACGGTGATGCCGATCTTGAATTCACTGACAATGTTTCCGCTGATTGTGAATTCCAATCCCAATACGGAGATATTTCCATGAATGGTCCGGACTGGAAACTCATCAAGGCCGGGGAATTGACGGCGACCATGGGAAAACTTGGAAAGGGAACAGGTTCTTTTGTGATCCAGGTTTACAACGGAAGTATCGATCTTAAATTGAATCAGAGTGAATAAAATATTGTATGGTTATACCGCACAATTGTATGTTTAAACCGCACAATTAATAAGAATGTGAATACACTAGCATACCTCCTGTCTGCAAAAGTCCGTGCTGAGATATTAAGGATATTTTTCGGATTGGATAGAAACGAGATCCATCTTCGTGAAATCGAACGCAGGTCCGGATTTGCCATCGGAACCGTCAGGCAGGAAACACAGAAACTTGTTGAACAGGGTTTGCTTTGCAAGCGGAAGGATGGCAACCGAACTTATTTCAGTCCGAATACCAAGAATCCGTTATATCCGGATATTCATCAACTTGTATTAAAAACCGTAGCGTTGGTTGATGTCTTAAAACAGGATTTGCTGACGGAGAAAATTGATTTTGCATTTATCTTTGGTTCTTTTGCGAATGGTACGGAAACAAGTGAAAGCGATATTGACTTGTTTGTAATCGGAAACACTGGATTGAGAAATTTAATTACGGTATTAAATCGAAGTGCAACAAAGCTGGGACGGGAAATAAATCCAATCACAATGACTCGTTTTGAATTTATCAAAAAGCGTAAGAATCACGATCATTTTATCACCCAGCTTGTAAATTCAAAGAAAATAATGATTATAGGAGATGTAGATGACTTTAACGGATTGGGAACATAATGGCTGGTTAAAAAAGCATACGACAAGTCTACAGGAAATTAATGATTTATATGGTATTATAAGACGTGACCTTCAGGATGCTCAAAATAAGACATTGTCAGCAGATTGGCGATTTGGGATCGCTTATAACGCAGCATTGAAATTGTGTACAGTTATTTTATATGCCGAGGGATACAAACCGGAAAATACGCAAGCTCATTACAGGACCATCATGGCCTTGTCTCAAATTATGGGTCCGAAAAAACAATCCGATGCGGATTTTCTAAACGTTTGTCGTGCTAAACGAAATATTGTTGAATATAGCTATTCAGGTGGGGCAACTGATTCGGAAGCAGAAGAATTGATTCAGTTTACTGGCAAATTAAGCGTTGCCGTGCGGGATTGGCTTCAGGAAAACCATCCTGCTTTGGTTCCTACTGGACTTCCCGGCTGATTCGGATAATCTCAGCGAACAAGTTCCGTATTTTTTCCGGTGAAAGCTGCTGCCCGAATTTTTCCTGTAACCGTTGAATGATCTTTGCTTCCCTTCCAGAATCGATAATATCCTGCCCCAACCGCTGCTTCAAGGCTCCGATTTCTTTAGCCGCCCTTAACCGCTGAACCAGTAATTCCGCCAGCCGGTCATCAACAGCGTCAATTTCCTTCCGAAGATTATTCAATTTTGATTGTGGATCAGCCGCCATTTTTAGCCTGTCCGTTCAGGCTGGCCAATAGCCAGGATTCCAGTGCGTCCATGGATTCGAATACCTTATCCGTCCGCTCATGGATTCGGGATTCACTGGTGTGGCCGCCGGTGATGATCACACCGTCAAAACCCAATTCTTCCGCCACATCCAAATCGTGTAAGGTATCTCCGATAAAAACCACGGATTCCGGATCGACGGAATTTTCCGTCAGCCATTGCCGCCCGGAATCGGTCTTTCCATGTGCATAATGATCGGTTTGTCCAATGACATCATCGAAATAGCTTTTCAATTGGTGAAAATCCAAAAGTTCGTGGAGCATCTGTAATTTTCCGGCGGAGAAGAGTGACTGGTTCACGCCTAAGTCATGTAAACGATCCAGACATTGACGCGAGCCTTTGCGTAGATGAGGCTGGGTCATGCGGCGCGTGTACTCTTCGATGAATTCAGTGCCCACAATCTCGAACGGAGTCTTTTTGAAATCAAACCCAAGTTTGACGTAATAGTCTTTCACGGGGAAATCAAAAATATCCAGATAAGTTGTTTCGTCAACCCGGGGAAGTTGATATCGATCCAGAATAATATTGATCGCCCGTATGGCCAACCAGAGGTCGTCCAGCAACGTGCCATTCCAGTCCCAAAGGACATGTTTTATGGGATTTGTTCGGGGTTCCATTGGTGAGATATTAGGCAAAGACGATATATTTTCCCGATTGTTTTCAACCCCATGGAACTGTTTACCTTATCACAAAAACTCCGGTCCCGCCTGACACAGCCCTTACCGGGCATCGATTTCCAACGACGGATGATGGCTCAGGCGAAGATTCCCATCAAATGGCCAAAGCGCGATACGTTTATGCCCGCAGCTGTACTTATTCTCCTTTTCCCATCAGGCAATGATATTTATTTCTATCTGACCAAAAGGACTGAAAGGGTTCAGCATCACAAAGGTCAGGTCTCCCTGCCGGGTGGTGCCCAAGAACCTGATGAATCCCTGGGGAATACAGCCTTACGGGAAACCCGGGAGGAAATCGGTATACCGGAAGAAGCCGTGACTCTGCTGGGGCCGCTTTCCCCGCTCCCGGTACCGGTGACCGGATTCATGGTGCATCCGTTTATCGGTACGGCTGAACAGGAGATGGAAACCAATCACGCCGAAGAAGAAGTGGCTAAAGTATTCAAAGTACCGCTACTGGATTTACTTGATGATTCCCGATTGGAAACGGAAGCCAGGATCATTCAGGATACGCCGTACCAAATCCCCTTTTTTCATTTTGATCAGGTAAAAGTATGGGGCGCCACATCCATGATTTTGGGTGAGTTGAAACAGGTGCTGAAAGAATGTTTGTAGCGACAATCGGCATCGATCTTGGCGGCACCAAGATCGAAGGCATTCGCCTTGGGCCGGATAATCAGGTGCAATTCAGAAAGCGGATTCCCACGGACCGGGAAGACGGCTATGAAGCCATTTTGGATCGTCTGACCGTTTTAATCAGGGAATGCAGTGAGAATAACGATAATTTGCCCATTGGCATCGGAACGCCGGGAGCGATTTCGCCTAAAACCGGCAGGATTAAAAATAGCAACACGGTCTGTCTGATCGGACAACCGTTGAAAGATGATCTTGAGGCCCGTCTTGGACAGTCCGTATTGATGGAGAACGACGCCAACTGTTTTGGCCTTGCTGAAGCGTTGATGGGGGCCGGTCAAAACCATAAAACCGTGTTTGGCGTGATTATGGGCACCGGGGTTGGAGGCGGAATTATCCATAAAGGTGAAATCCTTTCCGGTCGCGCATTGAATGCCGGTGAATGGGGTCATTCGATCCTGTATCCCGGCGGTCACGCATGTTATTGCGGACGCAAAGGTTGTGTGGAAACCTATTTGAGCGGTCCGGCGTTGGAGCGATCCTGGGAACGGCTTACAGGTGAGCAACTTTCGCTTAAGGAAATTGTGACGACCCGGCAACAAAATTCCCGTTTCCCGGATTGGAAGGAAGCAACAATGGAAAATTTTGGAATCGCGCTCAGTAATGTCATTAACATCCTGGACCCGGATGTAGTGGTTCTGGGTGGCGGCGTATCCAATATTGATTGGCTCTACACGGAAGGAAGAGATGCGGTTTATCGCCAGTGTTTCACCGATGAGCCCGATACACCGATACTAAAACATCAACTTGGCGATTCAGCCGGCGTTCTTGGCGCTGCGCTCTTAGCGCGAACTTTGTCATGACTCCCGGGAAATGGCTGCTCCAACTGACGGCGGTGGACATTACGCTGCTTATTGTGCTATTTGGACTGAGCGTCTTTGTGGTCCACCGGATGTTGGTCTCCTTCCGGAATTATGTTCACAATAAATACACCTTTTCGGATATAGAAGTCCCGGGACCGCTGGTCCACGCTTTTCTTGCCGCGTTTTTAACGGCACTGGCTTATCTAATTACTGATCCCCTGGTTCACAAATATTTAATCGACTAAAGATTGGATAATAGGACAACCTTTGTTTCGACCCTGTGTCATAATGGGCATTAAAAAGGTAGTCTGAATGGAACATCGTTATTCAATGTCAGGGGGAATCAAATCACTCATTATCGGGAGTCTTATCCTCACGACATCACTCCTTGCCGATGTAAAGCAAATCCAGGCCGCACGGATCGAAAACACGTCTATTCAGGTCGATGGTCAACTAAAGGAACCGGTCTGGAATAAAGTATCCAGATACACCGAATTTTTCCAACGCAATCCGAATGAAGGTGAACCGGCTACGGAGCCTACGGAATTTGCGGTATTATATGACAACACCTTTCTCTATGTTGGCATATGGGCGCACAGCGACGACACCAAAACCATTGAAGGTATCTTAAGCCGTCGGGACGACGATACACCCAGCGACTGGCTGTATGTTTCTTTGGATAGTTACAATGATCACCGGACTGCCTTTGATTTCGGACTGAATCCGGTAAACGTCAAGCGGGATTTGCGACGCTTTGACGACGAAAACTCCGATGTAAACTGGGATGCAATCTGGGAAGGTGAAGCCGCCCGCACAGCAGATGGTTGGACCGCTGAATTTCGAATCCCGTTTCGGGAATTGCGATTTAGTCAAAAAGATAACCTGACTTGGGGAATCCAGGTTTACCGTCACATCGCGTCCAAAAATGAGGACGATTACTGGACGTATTGGAGCAAGGAGGAATCGGGCTGGGTCCGGCATTACGGACAATTGACCGGGCTGGAAGACATTCCCCATCAACAACGGTTGTATGTAACGCCTTACATTACGTCACAGCTCAATCGTGATGACGCACTTCAAACGCCTTTTCACTCCAATAATTACGATGTCTTAAATGCAGTCGGCGCTGACATTAAATATGGTGTAACCAATAATCTGACGCTGGATGTCACCTTAAATCCGGACTTTGGCCAGGTGGAAGCGGACCCGGCGGAACTGAATCTTTCGGCGCTGGAGACCTATTATTCGGAGAAGCGGCCGTTTTTTATGGAAGGCGGCAATATTTACAACTTCACCCTGGGGCTGGGCGACGGAGACAACAGCACAAACACCTTGTTTTATTCGCGCCGGATTGGGCGGGCACCCCATGTTTTTGAAGGGGACAGTATTGGATACAGCCGGAATCCCGAAGTAACCACAATTCTGGGAGCGGGGAAACTCAGCGGGAAAACCGATAACGGTCTTTCCATTGGAATTTTGGATGCTGTCACCGCCCGGGAAACGGGTTCAACGCGCTTCACCGCTGACAGCAGCCGGACATCGGCCATTGAACCATTGACACATTACTATGTCAACCGATTACAGAAAGATTTTCGCCATGGGAAAACAACCATCGGCGGGATGTTTACGGCCACAAACCGTTCTGTTAAATCCTCCGACTCCCTGCTTGTAAATGTACCGCACGATGCCTACACAGCCGGTGTCGATATGACGCATATTTTCTGGAATGATTCGTACGCGGTACAGGCGTCTTTATCCTACAGCAATATTCTTGGAACACCCACAGCAATGAACTCCATTGAAACCAACGGAATCCATTATTTTCAACGTCCGGACGCACCGCATCTTTCAGTGGATTCCACCGCGACACATTTATCGGGTACCGCAGGAATTTTCGCAATTTCCAAAATCAAGGGAGAGCGGTGGATATGGGCGCTTGGCGGCTGGACTTTTTCACCGGGGTTCGATTCCAATGATATCGGATATGTGCGCAGTGTGGACACTCAGCTTGGTTTTGTATGGATACAACTCCGTCAACAAAATCCGGGGAAAGTATTCCGTAATTATTACATCAATTTCAATGGGTGGGTTTCCCAGACTTACGGGCACGAACTCACCTCCAATGGCGGCAATGTGAATGGCAGTTTTACGCTCCTGAATTATTGGGGCGGTTCCATGGGTGTCAATTACGATTTTCCTGCCATGCAATTAACGGCGCTTTGGGGCGGGCCATCCGTTCTCTCCAATGAAAAGTCTAACGCGTGGTTTTACCTTGAATCCGATTCCAGAAAAGACCTTTATGTCTGGGCCCATGCGTATCGCGGCGGCGATTTTCATGGAACCTGGTGGAGCGGGATTAGTCCCGGATTTACATACCGTCCGACGAAACATTCAACCGTTCATGGCAATCTCAGTTATGATCGCAATCACGATGGCTGGGCCAACTGGCGTGGTTTCGATGCCACTGAAAACCTGGTAACCGGCGAATCAGACTGGATTATGGCCGAAATGGATCAACATACATTGTCCGCAACATTGCGCATTGATTACATTCTGTCCCCAACTATGACACTCCAATTTTACGGCTCACCCTTTATCACTACCGGATCGTATGATCATTTCAAAAAACTGATGGATCCAAAGGACAAAAATTGGGATACCCGTTTTTATAACTTCAGTCAGGATCAAATAACTTTTGACGAAGAAAACAATCAGTGGATTATCACAGATTTGAATGGGCAGCAATTATATTCTATCAACAATCACGATTTCAATTACAAACAATTGAACGTGAATATGGTATTCCGTTGGGAGTATAAAACCGGGTCGTCACTATATCTGGTGTGGTCGCAAAACGGCAATGATTACCTTAATTCGACCGGTCCGGGGATTGGCCGCAGTTTCGGTAAAATGTTCTCCATGAATCCGGGGAATATTTTTATGATAAAATTCAGTCATCTGTTTCATATTTAGCTTATCAGTTAATCACGATATAGGAGGAGTTATCAAATACCACTTTGGACTTTTTAGCAGCGCCATACTGAGTATCCTTTTTGCGGAAGCGCCTCAGGACTCAACTATTAACCTGGATTCTTTTCGGCACCGTAAGGTCACCGCTGTCCGGTTAGCCCATCCGCTTAAAATCGATGGGTTGTTGAGCGAATCAATGTATCAAACACCACCCCACCAAAAATTTATACAGCTCGAACCGGACAATGGTGAACCGGCCACCGAACCCACCGATGTCTGGGTTGGGTTCGACAATAAGAACCTCTACATTGGGGCGCGTTTGCATGACAGTCAACCGGACAGTATCACCGGCTATATGAGCCGAAGAGACAAAGAAACCGGATCCGATGTGTTTGAGGCAGCCATTGATTCGTATTTTGATCACCGATCCGGATTCTACTTTATTGTGAACCCGGTGGGAGCCATTCAGGATGGCGTGTTCTATAATAATACCAATTCCGATGATTCTTGGGATGGGGTATGGGATTGGAAAACCACGATTGATCACAAAGGGTGGTCGGTCGAAATGCGTATTCCTTTTTCCCAGCTTCGGTTTACGACAAAGTCTGATGAAATCCTGATGGGCATTGGATTTGGGCGACAGCTTCAGCGCAATAAAGAACATTCATTGGATTTCTACATTCCACGATCGGAAAACGGATTGATTTCTCATATGGGTACTCTGTACGGCTTAAAAGATATCGACCCTCCCAAACGGATTGAGTGGTTGCCCTACGTTACGGGCACTTCTGGTGATTTACCTTCTTTGAACGGAAATCCATTCTACAACGGTCATGAATCCACCACCGGCATTGGTTCCGACCTCAAAGTTGGGATCGGTAACAATTTGACAGTTGACGCAACCATCAACCCGGATTTTGGCCAGGTGGAAGTGGACCCGGCATCCATCAATCTCTCGGCTTATGAAACGCTCTACGAAGAAAAACGACCCTTTTTTGTAGAGGGATCGTCCATTTTCCAATTTGGATCCGGCGGACCGACCAGCCGCTATGGTTTCAACTCATGGAAGCCGGATTTCTTTTATAGCCGAAGAATTGGAGGACCGCCCACACGACCTGTGAGCGGCGATTCTGTGAAAAATCCAACGAACACGAGGATTTTAGGTGCGGCTAAACTGAGCGGCAAATTGCCGGGACAGTGGTCCATCGGCGCCTTGACAGCCGTTACGAAAAGGGAATTCGGCTGGTCCATGAATCCGGATGGCTCTAAATCCAAATCCGAAATTGAGCCCCTGACCGCTTACAATCTGGTACGTACCCAAAAGGAATATAATGAAGGCAAACAGGGGTTGGGATTGCTGGGAACCTGGGTCACGCGGTCGTTTGATGATCCATCACTCAAATCGGAGTTGAATGAACAGGGAATGACCGGAGGTGTCGATGGATGGACATTTTTTGGCAAAGACCGCGGTTGGGCTACATCCGGCTGGCTGGGATTTTCCACGATTAACGGACAAAGAGATCGAATCACTGATATTCAACAAAATTACGGACATTATTTCCAACGTCCGGATGCCACACACATTTCGGTGGATACAACCAAAACTTCATTGACAGGTTTTGCCGGAAACTGGGATATCAACCGGGAAAAGGGACATTGGACCATCAATGCCCGAACCGGATTCACCACACCGGAATATGACAGCAACGATCTGGGTGTTACCTCCCAAACGGACCGGATTTATGAACATACTTTATTTGGATACAAGTGGTACGATCCGGGAAAGATCTTTCGCTATGCGAATATCAATTTCACCCATTCAACCAATCACAACTTCGAAGGAAAGAAGATCAACGAGATGTATAATTTCTTCGGATATTTACAGTTGTTGAATTACTGGGGATTTAGTTGGTTTAGCGGTTGGGGTCCCCGGACTTTGTCCGATACGCAATTACGCGGCGGGCCGATGGTGGAGTCCCCGGAAGGTATGTTTGGCAAAATCTCCATTGATTCCGATTCACGCCAGAATATTACCGGTGGTATATATGGAAGCGCCTCCAATTCGGACTATGGGTCACATGGTGGGCATATAGGCGGTTATGTCGGTTGGAAGGTCGGGACCAATCTCAACATAAACATGAGTATCACCAGAAGTAAAAATAAGGATTTGGCTCAATACATCGGTAGTTTTGAGGATTCAACCGCGACGGCGATGTACGGAAAGCACTACATCGTTTCCCAGTTGAATTACCGCCAGCTCAGTTCCGATATACGGATTGAATACACTTTTACGCCTACCTTATCCTTTCAGGCTTACTTCCAACCCTTCTTTGCCGTGGGAGCTTATTCTCATTACAAAGAATTCACGCACCCCGAATCCTACGACTTCATGGAATATGGTGTGGATGGAAATTCAACCATTGTAACCACAAGTGATTCCGTTTTTCTGGATCCAACCGGAGATTATGATAAAGATCCAATCCGCTTTACAAAACCTGATTTTAATTCTAAGTCATTCATTGGGAATGCAGTATTGCGTTGGGAATTCCGTCCCGGTTCTGTGCTCTATTTAGTATGGACCAGCCATCGTTACGATTCACAGAATCCGGGCGTAATGAAGATAAACCGGGATATTAAACACTTGTTTGATCAGTCCAGCGACGATGTCGTTGCGATTAAAGTAACTTATTGGTTCGGAGAATAATATCCGGTTATCATAAGGGGTAACCAATTATAATTACCTTTCGGAAACGAATTAATTGTGCTCTATTCTTGCGGTTTCATTGACAAACCGCCATTGCGGATGTAATTTTCAGTCACCCGTTTTTTCAACTGGCAACCAAGGGAACTGACACCATCGTGAAACGTAATGTGAACCGAATGAAATTCGTCCTCACGTTCATAGCGCTCTGCATTGGACTGACCGGAATGCTCGCCGGCCAGTCTTTCGGTCAAAACAAGGTTCAATATCAAGACTTTGATTGGGAATATATCCAGTCCCCTCATTTTGATATCTACTTTTACGCCGGTGGTGAAAACCTGGCCAAATTCACCTCCGAAATCGCGGAACAGTCATACGACCAAATCTCCAAACATCTTCGCTGGGATATTAAAAAGCCGGTGTCAATCATTGTCTATAATTCTCACAACGAATTTCAGCAAACCAATGTGGTGTCCGAATACATGCCGGAAGGCGTTGGCGGTGTTACTGAAATGTTCAAGAACCGTGTTGTGATTCCATTTGAGGGATCCTACGAGCAATTCCGACATGTCATCCATCATGAATTAGTCCACGCGGTTATCAATGACATGGTTTATGGCGGGAATGTTCAGAGCATCATTTCCGGGCGCGTACGGTTACAAATCCCAACTTGGGTCAACGAAGGTCTGGCCGAGTTCCTTTCCATGAACTGGGACACGCAGGCGGACCTGATCCTGCGGGATATTGCCATTCACGAACACATGCCTGATATTCAAAATCTGTATGGATTCCTGGCTTACAAAGGCGGCCAATCTGTGTGGCGGTTTATTACCTCAAAATACGGACGGGAAAAGGTAGGGGAAATCCTGATCGCCATGAAACAGACCCAAAATGCCGAGAAAGGGTTTGAACGAGCCCTGGGGATGAATTATAAGGAATTGAGCGAACAATGGCATGACTATCTGAAGAAAGAATATTGGCCGGACATTGCCGGACGGGACGCACTGAAAGATTTTGCCGGAGCGCTGACCGATCATAAAAAACGCCACAATTATTATAACATCAGCCCATCAATATCGCCGGATGGCAGCAAAATTGCGATTCTCTCCGACCGTTCCGGTTATGCAGATATTTATCTCATTGATGCAGTCACCGGAAAGGAAATCCGTCGACTGGTCAAGGGAAATCGCTCCATTGATTTTGAGGAGTTGAAATGGTTGCAACCGGGAATTTCCTGGTCGCCGGACAGTAAGTCCATTATCATCGCCGCCAAGGCGGGAAGCGAGGATGTCTTCCAGAAAATTGATGTGGAAACGGGGAAGGCCGCCAAGATTGAAATACCTATGGACGGACTGTTCAGCGCCACATACAGTCCGGATGGGACGCAACTGGCCTTTGTGGGAAATAAAGCCGGCGCCAGTGACATTTACCTTTATGATTTCGCGACAAAGAACGTCACCAACCTGACCCACGATCTGCACTCCGATTCGGACCCGGTTTGGAGCCCGAATGGTCGTCGAATCGTATTTGTCTCAGACCGGGGCAGCCATACTTCACCGGACGATTCAACCAACACCGATATTCTAAGTCTCACATTTGACCAAACGGATTTGTATCAATATGATTTGGATACGGAAACGATTTCCCGGATTACCGATACGGATTATAATGAAAATTACCCGGTATGGATACACGGCTCCCAGTCCCTGTTCTGTACCGCCGATTACAACGGTGTTTGGAATATTTTTAAGATTGATCTAAACACCGGAAAATCCTATCCGGTCACCAATGTGCTCACCGGTATTCAACAACTAAGTCTGTCATCCTCCAACGATATGTTGGTGTTCGCAGGATACAATGATTTTGGATGGGATATCTATTCCATTTCCGATCCGCTGAGAATGCCGCCGGTCAAAGTTGCGCCCAGTCAATTTATTTTAAAGGGTGGAAAACAATCGGAGGATATTACCGATCTTCGTCAGCAAAAACGGAAACTATACGAAGATTTTGACATCGACAATGGCGATTACACATCCTATATCTTTGCCCCGGAATATGAAGATTACAACAAAGCTATTTTAACCAACAATACCCCGGAATCGGAATTAGACTCCGATTCAACCCGCAAGGCCCATTCATACATTCCCCACCCGTATAAAACCCATTTTTCGCTGGATATGGTTAGCGGTAATCTGACGATCAGTAATGTTTTCGGGACACAGGGAATGACTTATTTTTCCTGGAGCGATGTATTGGGCGACCACCAGTTCACGCTGGGGACGGAAATGGTCCTGACCCTTGAAAACAGCGATTATTATTTTGCGTATGGTTATCTAAAGAATCGTACGGATCTTTATTTCAGCGCCTATCAGACAGCGAATTTTTATTCATTGGGTTTGGGCGTTCTCTCACGGTTACGTCACTATGGCGCTGCCATGTATTTATCACGGCCGTTTAACAAATTTTCCCGCCTTGATTACGGACTTTCTTATCATATCATTGACTACCATATTTATCAGCAACGTCCCTATTCATCCCAATTTGATGTGATTTACCATGAAAAACTTTCTGCTTTACTACCCGGTGTTAGTTGGGTGATGGACAATACAGCCTGGGGTATGACCGGCCCGGTGGATGGTTATCGCCACAACATTTCTTTGACCGGTTCACCAGGATTTGGAAATGCCCCGCTTACGTTTGAGACGCTTCAGTTCGATTTCAGGAAGTATTTCCGGTTTAAGAGAGACTATTCTCTGGCAACGCGGTTCATGTTTGGAAAGAGCTTCGGCCCACAGGCACAGAAATTTTTCCTGGGCGGCGTTCCCTATTGGTTGTTCGGCCTTGGCGAAACAGGTGGACATCCGGATCAAGGGCAATTCCGCCAGGGCGATGCTTTGCTTGACCCCGATAATTCCTCCCTGTTGAGAGATGTCTATTTTACGGAGTACGCCATGCCGGTACGGGGATCCCGATATGCGGAACGGACGGGTACGAATGTTGTGTTGGCTAATTTCGAAGTCCGGTTCCCGTTTATTAATTACCTGTCATTAGGATTCCCACTGAAGATGATCCTGGGAAATATCCGCGGTCATGCCTTCCTGGATGTGGGTGCTGCCTGGGACAATCCGGATGAGTTCAAAAGCTCAAGTTTGATCACCGCTAAATATGGCTCAACCATTCCTGCCGGTTCTTCACCCTGGATTGCCGGATTTGGTGTGGGGACGAAAATTAACCTGGGTTATTTTTTGCTGCGGATTGACACAGCCTGGGATATCAATCCAAATCACAAATATTCCAAACCGCAGTATTACTTCTCTTTAGGTCCGGACTGGTAGACTTCATTTAACCGGGGTAGGATGCAATCT
>CAZJWP010000051.1:0-1778 GCA_964549745.1 uncultured bacterium
GGTTCGGGGTGGTTGATCGATTGTGCAAATTATCATGAAGAATCTATCCCCTGATCTGAAGGTTATTTGATTGATGACCCCTCTTTAGTTCTCCCCTGGCAAGGGGAGAAAAGAATAGTGTCCGGACTACATTCATTTGTTTACATGCTTTGCCGGGTTTCAAAAGCGGTTTTACCGGAATGGTTTATCTGTTCGGCAAATTTGCGGTTGAGAAATGTTCCTGTGATCTTGCAATAAAAACGGACAGTATAAGAAATCAAACAGCTTGTTTGGCGCCAGCAACATCAAGTATATCCTTCTCCCGCACAAGGTCGGAATCAGGATGACAGTTTTGTTTAAAAGGATTTTTACTTCTGACAAATATGTTTTAAAGATGCTATCCGGCGGTTGCCGGACCGCATCTTTTCCCGAAAATCACCATCCACTACTCCGATTCTTCCTGCCTTACCGTAAATTCCATTATCTAAAACCTTGGGAGAGAGATGAAACAGATCAAAATTTTACTCCTATGTATGGCCGCAATCCTTTTTGCAAAAGAAGGAATTTGGTTGCCATCGCAAATCAGTTCCTTACCCTTGAAAGATGCTGGAATAAAAATTTCAGCAGAAGATATTTACAATCCGGATGGCCTGTCGCTTTCCGATGCAATTGTCATGTTGGGCGGCGGAACCTCCGAATTCGTGTCACCGGACGGACTTTTGCTTACCAACCACCACGTCGCGTATGGAGCGGTACAACGAGCGTCCACACAGGGAACCGATTACCTGACCAACGGCTTTTTGGCTAAAGATCGAAGTGAGGAAATCCAGGCCGTAGGGACATCTGCGCGAATTTTACTTCGTATGGAAAATGTGACGGACCGGATCACCAGGGGATTAAACAAACTTCCCAACGCAACTGACAGGGAAAAAGCAGTGAAAGCTGCCATACAAAAACTGCGGGACGAAGTGGAAGCGGAAGGAGAGGATATCGATGCACGGGTTGCGTCCATGTATGCCGGGTCCGAATATTGGCTCAGCGTGTATAAACGATTTGACGATGTGCGGGTGGTTTATATGCCGCCATTGGCGATCGGCAACTACGGCGCCGATATCGACAATTGGATGTGGCCGCGTCATACCGGTGATTTTGCTTTCGCCCGGGTTTATGTCTCTCCCGATGGAATTGGGCGCGATTACAATCCTGAGAATGTTCCTTATCATCCCAGTCGATACCTGAAAATTTCCACCCACGATCTCAATCCGGGTGATGCCACCTTCATGATGGGCTATCCCGGCCACACCAATCGGTACCGGACGTCATATTCCGTCGATTTTAATCTAAATACCAACTTTCCGCGGACAATTACCGAGTTTGAACATATCATTGCCTTATTGGATAGTGTGGGGAAGCAAAGTCCGGAACATGCCATGAATGTGGCCGGCTTCATCAAAGGACTGAACAATTACCTGAAAAAGACACAGGGAATGGTGACGGCCATGAATAAAGTGGGCTTCCTGCGGGAAAAACAGGATTTTGAAAGCGGGTTGAACCGGTTTATCCAATCGAAACGGAAATACCGTAAGAAATACAGCACCGTGTTGGCAGATCTAGAAAATCAGTACGCAAAATTAAAGAACCGCGATTCACGGGATCATGTGCTGGACTATTTCGGCTGGATCGCCGGAACGCTGTCATCCACGGCAAACCAGATCGTGTACACGGTCAAAGAACGGGAAAAACCGGAAGCTGAACGGGATCCTGATTTTTCGGAGAAGGATGTGGAGCGCCAGGTCGAA
>CAZJWP010000051.1:1878-15063 GCA_964549745.1 uncultured bacterium
AGGAGTTGGAGTCCGCAAACGATCCGGTCATTGATTTGGCGTTAGCGCTGTATCCCGAACAGGATGCAAAGCGCGACTGGCACGAAACCTGGAATGCGGATTTAAAGGAATTACGGCAAGCATACATCAACGCCATTCGTGAGTACAAGGGCGGTATGATTTATCCGGATGCCAACCGTACATTTCGCTTTACTTACGGAAATGTGGCCGGTTATTCACCGAAGGATGCGGTGACCTATGCTCCTCAGACGACACTGAAAGGTGTGGTTGAAAAGAATACCGGTGAGGTTCCGTTCAATATGCCGCCGATTTTAGGCACCCTGGAAGCGAATCATGATTTTGGACCCTGGGCTGACCCGTCGCTAAATGATGTTGCGGTTGCTTTTACTCACCAATGTGACATTACAAATGGCAATAGCGGCAGTCCGGTTATGAATGCCTGGGGTGAATTGATCGGAATTGCCTTTGACATAAATTATGAGGGTCTTCTGGCGGATTGGCGCTACGATGAATCGCTGGAGCGCACAATTTCGGTGGACATCCGGTACGTTATGTTTGTTACGGATAAGGTGGCGCACGCCGAGTATATTTTGAAAGAATTGGGAGTGGATTCCCGGAAATAGGATTGGAAATGAAAAAAATAGGTTTAGTCATACTGTTGGTCACTTTAGGATTGGGGCAGGAAAATCCCGATTTAGGAAAATGCAGCGCCGAGCGCGCGGCCGCGCGCTGGCTGGCTGCAAGTCCAAATGTGATGACGACAGTCCAGGAGAATGAAGATGCGCGGTTTTACCGGATCAATTTAACCATCGATCCAGCCAGCCAGACCGTCGATGGGACGGTGTTGGCGCGGTTTACGGCTTTGGACAGCGGATTAGCTCAGTTGGACCTGGATTTGGCGGATGGTTTGACTGTTGACACCGTCACCATCGCGGACACGGCGGCTGTATTTTCACACAGCGACGGTTTGTTATCCATTTTCTTTACACCACAGGATTCGGGTGCAACGATAGAAGCAACTATCCACTATTCCGGGTCACCCGATCCCAATGGTTTCGGGTCGTTCATATTTTCCAGTCGGCAGGGGAACGATTTGATCTGGTCCCTTTCGGAACCATACGGTGCCCGGGATTGGTGGCCGTGCAAAGACGATCCCAGCGATAAGCCGGATTCCGCGGAAACGATTATCACCGTCCCGGCCGGTTTGGTTGTCGCTTCAAATGGAACGCTGGAACGGGTTGCCAATGGAAACGATGAGACGGATACTTATTATTGGAAGGAAGATTACCCCATTGCCACATATCTGATCTCAGTGGCGATCTATCCATATACGGTCTGGGAAGACACGTATACCTCATTGGATTCATCGGTGACTATGCCGCTTAAATTTTTTTCCTATCCCGATCACTATGACCAGCTTCATGCCAATTATCTTTTAACCAAAGATATGATTCATGCGTTTGCCGAAGCGTATGGGGAATATCCATTCCTGAACGAGAAATACGGTCACGCTGAATTTGGATGGGGCGGTGGAATGGAACATCAGACGATCACCAGTGTTGGCGGTTGGTCGCAGGATCTAATCTCGCATGAATTATCACATCAATGGTGGGGTGACATGGTCACCTGTGCTGATTTTCATCATATTTGGTTAAATGAAGGCTTTGCAACCTACAGTCAGGCGATCTGGTGGGAATCTCAACAGGGAATGAGCGGGTATCACAACTTTATGAATTCTGTTCGATACTACGGAGCCGGCACAATCTATGTTGAGCAGCCGACAACGGTTGGTGAAATTTTCTCATCCGATCTTTCTTATCATAAAGCTTCCTGGGTGCTGCATATGCTCCGGCACATGGTCGGTGACTCTACCTTTTTTACCATTCTCAAAACATATGGCTCCGATCCCCGATACAAGTATGGTTCGGCTACAACCGAAGATTTTAGGGATGTGGCAGAGGCTGTATCCGGAATGGACCTTCATGCCTATTTCCAGGAATGGATCTATGGAGATTATTACCCGCATTATTCTGTTGGATATACGGTTTCGAATGACACCCTGCATATTGAACTCACCCAATCGTCTCCCGGCGGACAGGTGTTTGATATGCCGCTTGATTTTGAAATCCGGACCAACCAATCAACGTATACAGAAGTTGTTCATAATAACACCGCCACAGCCGAGTATGATTTTCCGTTGCCTCAGGGTTCAACATTTGAGTCAGTCACGCTGGATCCGAATCAATGGGTGTTAAGAACGGTGTCATATCACAGCATGAATACCGGGGACCAACCGCTTCCACATCAATGGACCCTGGGAGCCGCATATCCCAATCCGTTTAATGCTCGTATTTTGATACCGTACACGATCGGTGCAGACACCGAAACCGATTTTTCAATCTACGATTTAGCGGGTCATGCTGTCTTTACTCGGACAAAGTCCGAACAAGCGGGGAAACACAACTTTAATTGGGACGGAAAGGACAGTTTCGGACGGTCACTTCCAAGCGGCGTGTATCTCATTCGTTTCCGGGCCGGGAGTTTTTCGAAGACAGCTAAAGTTGTTTATTTGAAATAACAGGATATCCTGTGAACTATAGAGCTGTTCTGTATTATACCGTCTTCCTGTTGTGGAGTTGCGGACCGGTTCCCCGAATTGTGGAGCGCTATCCCGATCGCAAAAAGCGGGTGGAAGAGATGGTGATTGTCCGAAAAGGCGAAGCGGATAAAGTAGTTTCCCGTTCCGTTTATTATCCCAATGGTTCAATAAAAAGCACAGTTGAACTTGAGAATGGTTTTCCATCCGGGAAATACAAATCCTGGTTTCAAAATGGAAATTTACACAGCCAGGGGAAGTTTTTTGCCGGGAAGCGGGAGGGAAAATGGTCCGTCTTTATGCCAAATGGCACGAAAGATTCCACAGCCTCGTTTTCATTGGGGAAATTAAATGGCAGTGTGACGACCTACTTCACAAAGGGTAAAAAGAAGTCCATATATCATTATTCGAACGGCATTCCCGATGGAAAATTCGATGAGTATTCGGATCAGGGTGTCACCCGGTTGCATGGCGCATATTCCAGGGGAAAAAGAACCGGAACCTGGATATGGAAATCAGCAGACGGAACGGTAGATTCCATTCGAACCTGGACAGACGGCGTCCTGAATGGCAAGTATCAAACCAATGGTCGTCAGGGTGTCGCTTTGGTGCGCGGACAGTATTCTGCCGGGAAGCGTACCGGCGTTTGGGAATGGAAGTCTTCTGAAGGAAAAACGGACTCAATCCGATCGTGGGAAAATGGCATTCCCGATGGGAAATGGGAAGACTACACTTCAAGCGGGCTGCTCTCATTTAAACGTGAATTTGATCACGACAAACTTAGCGGGAAATATGAACGATTCTATTCAACCGGAGAACCGGCACTAAAAGGAAAAATGATGAACGGATCGCGAACCGGGAAATGGATTTGGTTTGATCCGGAAGGCCGAAAGGATTCGGTTCAACAATATTTGAATGGTACCGCTGAGGGAACCTGGATCGATTATTCTGATAGCAAAAAGCCCATATTTAAACGCTTATATCAAAATGACCAGCTGAATGGTGAATGGCTGAAATGGTTTTTATCCGGTGACAAAAAGGTAAAAGGGGAATACACATTAGGCCGAAGAAGCGGAGAGTGGACCTGGTGGAATTCTCAGGGCGCAATCGATTCGATCCACCACTATCAAAAAGGCTTGCAGGATGGAATTCAACAAAAATTCCGGGAATCCGGTCAATTGAAAATGGAATCGGAATACCGGACCGGGTTGAAAAACGGTGTGGAATCTATCTGGGATACAACCGGGCAGCTTCGTTCTCAAATCTCATATAGCAATGACAAAAAATCAGGTCCGTATTCCATTTGGAATCGCGAAGGTATGTTACTGGAAAACGGCCAATATAATAAAGGAATCCCGGATGGTTTGATCCGGCGGTGGTATGAAACCGGCGCTCCCATGTCGCAGACCTTTTATCAAGATGGAGAAACGGTAGGGCGGAGCCGGGTGTATAATCCGTCCGGTTTTCTGATCCAGGAAGTCTTTAGAGTGGAACGACAAAAAATATGTCAGATCGATTACCATTCCAACGGCCGGCTCAAGCAAGTGAGGTTATTTGGAAATGGGGCAATCGTCTACCGCCGAACCTGGAACAGCCTTGGACTGGATATCACCGAAATGGATGACCGTTTGGGAATCGCTATGGATCAAACCATCTATCTTTCCGGGAATGTGAAATCGGAGGTAAGTAAAAAAGACGGCGTCCTTCACGGTTTGCAACGGGTGTTCGATGATCATCGCCACTGGCTTCGCTTTGAAGTATATAGTCATGGGAATCTGTATCTCCGGCGTGTGCGCGAAACTGCCGATGTGGATCCAACTGATTCGGTTTTTATTGAGGGTAAATTCCAGTACAGGATTACACCGGAATCGACAATGGAAAAGGGGACTCCAGTCGCAACTGATATGGATTCAGCAAAGGTTTTCTCCAATTAATGGGTGAAAGTTCCTATTTTCCCCGTCTCATTTTGTACGTAATTGATTGAATTGAAGGAGTTTTGATGCACATTTTGATCCGTCCGTTTTCCAGGGAAGTGAAATCCTTTTATGAAAACCACGGTCATTTTCATGACGGTGATGCCGGTCTGGATTTGTTTGTCATTCATGAGATGGTGGTTCCGGCTCGCACCACAACCAATATTCACATGCAAGTTGCCTGTGAAACTACACCGCCTCAACCTTATCTGTTGATGCCGCGGTCATCCATTGCCAAGACGGGTCTGCGTATGAGTAATTCAATCGGATTGATCGATGCCGGTTATCGCGGGGAGATCATGGCGGCTGTGGATAACATTCGCGATACGGATGAGGTGATTAAACCGGGCCAACGCTTGTTTCAGTTGGTTGCCATGGACGGTTCACCCATTCACTTTGAGTTGGTGGATGAACTCTCTGAGACCACACGGGGAACCGGCGGATTCGGAAGTACCGGACTTTAAATTGATTTCGCCACAATATGCGTAATTTTTACGGAACAATATTTAATATCTTCGCGTTACCTCGCCCTTAGAATCAAATTAATCCCCTGAAATACAGCAAGATAGGGAATTTAGCACTTATTAGGTAAGAGTGCTAAATAGCAGTTGAATGACACAATTTAAAACATATAATTTCACGGCTGCCAAAGGCACAGAATTTTTGGAAAAACTATATAAAACCCAAAAAAGAGGAGACTAAAAATGGGTGTTAAATTGAATCCGTTAGCTGATCGCGTGGTTGTAGAACCCGCACCGGCTGAAGAGAAATCAAGCGGGGGGATAATACTTCCCGACACGGCGCAGGAAAAACCGCAATTAGGTACGATTGTAGCCGTTGGACCCGGAAAAGTCAGCGATTCCGGGACACTGATCAAGTCGACCGTAAAAGTCGGAGATAAAATCCTGTTTGGAAAATATTCAGGTTCCGAAGTGACGATCGAAGGAAGCGATTATTTGATTATGCGCGAAAGCGATATTTTAGCTACGCTTTAAGGAGGCACATCAATGGCAAAATTAATCGAATACAACTTAGAGGCCCGCAACGCCCTTAAATCCGGGGTGGATCAACTGGCCAATGCTGTAAAAGTCACCCTGGGCCCCAAAGGGCGGAATGTGGTGATCGAGAAGAAATTTGGCGCCCCAACCATCACAAAAGATGGCGTAACGGTTGCTAAAGAAGTCGATTTAGAAGATAAACTGGAAAATGTCGGCGCGCAGATGGTCAAGGAAGTGGCGTCCAAAACATCGGATGTTGCCGGTGACGGAACCACAACAGCCACCGTGCTGGCACAGGCCATCATTTCCGAAGGTCTGAAGAACGTCACAGCCGGCGCCAATCCAATGTCCATCAAACGTGGAATTGACGCGGCCGTTGAAGCGGTGGTGAGCAATCTTCGCAAAATGAAGAAAGACGTTGGCTCCGATTTTGAAAAAGTAAAACAGGTTGCTACCATTTCAGCGAACCAGGATGAAGAAATCGGTGGAAAGATCGCCGAAGCGATGGAAAAAGTCGGTAAAGACGGTGTCATTACGGTTGAAGACAGTAAAACCGCTGAAACCTACCTCGAACTGGTAGAAGGTATGCAATTCGATCGTGGTTACCTGTCCCCTTACTTTGTGACCAACAATGAATCCATGGAAGCTGAACTTGAAGATCCGTACATCCTGATCCATGATAAAAAGATCAGCGCGATGAAGGATCTGCTTCCCATTCTTGAAAAAGTCGTTCAAACCGGAAAACCGGTTCTGATCATTGCCGAGGATATTGAAGGAGAGGCTTTGGCCACTCTAATCGTCAACAAACTGCGTGGTACTTTTAAAGTCCTGGCCGTGAAGGCTCCCGGATTCGGCGATCGCCGGAAAGCCATGTTGGAAGACATTGCTATCCTGACCGGCGGAACGGTTATTTCAGAAGAACAGGGTTATAAACTTGAAAATGCTACCCTGGATTCCCTTGGGACCTGTAAACGTGTTGTCAGTGACAAAGACAATACTACTCTCGTCGGTGGAAGCGGGGAATTGGATTCGATCAAAGGCCGGATTAACGAGATCAAGGTCCAAATCGATAAAACAACCTCCGATTATGATCGTGAGAAACTGCAGGAACGTCTGGCAAAACTGTCCGGCGGTGTCGCTGTCCTCTATGCCGGCGCTCCCACGGAAGTGGAAATGAAAGAAAAGAAAGCCCGGATTGAAGACGCTTTGCACGCCACCCGCGCTGCGGTTGAAGAAGGTATCGTTCCCGGCGGCGGTGTTGCCCTGCTGCGGTCTATTGATGCCTTGGAAAATCTGGATATTTCCGCTAATCAGCAGGTGGGTGTAAACATCCTGCGTCGTGCTTTGGAAGAACCGATTCGTCAGATCTCTTCCAATGCCGGAGCAGAGGCATCCATTGTTGTTCAACGCGTTCGCGAAGGAAAGGACGATTTCGGTTACGATGCCCGGAATGACAAATATGTGAACATGTTTGAAGCCGGAATTATCGATCCGACAAAAGTCTCCCGCGTTGCGATTGAAAACGCATCATCCATTGCCGGATTGCTGCTGACAACCGAAGCCGCCATCACGGAAATTCCGGAAAAAGAGCCACCGGCACCGCCGATGCCCGATCCCGGAATGTATTAATCGAATCCCGTTTGTGATTCAGAGCCCTCCGGTTCCCAAAATCGGAGGGCTTTTTTTCTCAATTCTTGACACCACTCGAAAGCACAGGGTAAATTCATTTTATAATGGATGTCATTCGACTCAAAAACATGGTTTTTTATGGTTATCATGGTGTCAGTGATACGGAGAAAAATCTGGGTGGAAAATTTGAGGTGGACCTTGATCTGTTCTTTCCACTAAAGAAACCCGGACAGACCGATCGACTGCACGATACCCTGGATTATGAAGCCGTCTATCGTGAAGTACATACGTGCACGAGTGAGAAGAAATTCTATCTTGTAGAAGCCTTGGCTGAAACCATTGCCCGTACACTTTTGGAAAAATTCTCGATGGATTCACTAATCGTTCGCGTCAGGAAACCCCACGCACCCATCCGCGGCGTGCTGGACTCGGTAGAGGTGGAGATCAAGCGAAATCGGGATTATTATGTCTAATCGTGTCTTCCTCTCCCTGGGATCCAATGTTGGAGATCGGGAATCGAACCTGGCCAGCGCTATTTCGGCTTTGATGACTTATAACGAAATTCATGACCTCACCAGCGCTTCCTTTTACGAGACAGAACCGGTCGGCGATCCAACATTATCCATGTTCCTGAATACGGTTATTGAAGTTCAAGTGGATTTCACACCGGAACGTTTGCTGGAAGCGACTCAACACACGGAAGAGATTTTGGGCCGTCCGCATGAACATGGGAAAAACAAACCCCGGACGATAGACATCGATATCCTTTGTTATGATCAAACCATTGTCAGCTTGCCTAATCTGAAAATACCTCATCCGGAAATGGCCGGTCGTCGCTTTGTTCTCATTCCTTTTGCGGAAATCGCTGCCGATTTCCATGTACCGGGATGGAACCGGACCGTGGCTTTTCTATTGGAGCATTGTGCGGACCAATCCCATGTTTATAAATATCATCTGCAGAAAAACGCATGAGACAACTTTATTACGTTGCTGTTGAAGGACCGATCGGGGTTGGAAAAACAAGTCTGGTTCGTAAAATGGGCGAAAAACTTGGGGCGCGTCTGGTTCTGGAAGAATTCGAGGATAACCCATTTTTAGCGGATTTTTACAAGAATCCGGATCGGTTTGCTTTTCAGACACAGCTTTATTTTTTGCTTCAACGTTATCGTCAACAACAGGAACTGCGGCAAGTGGACATGTTCCACAATCTTCTGATCACGGATTACATGTTTGTGAAAGACCGGCTCTTTGCTTCGCTCACTTTAAAAGAGCGGGAAATGAATCTCTATGATACGGTGGCTAATCTTTTGGAGCGGAATGTCCTCAGTCCCGACTTAGTGATTTACCTGCAGGCGGATACCGACACATTAATGGATAACATAACTAAACGCGGCCGCACATATGAAGAACCGATCGCTTACGAATATATTGATGCCCTGAATCAGGTTTATAATGAATTCTTCTTTCGGTACCAGGATACACCATTGGTAATCATCAATACCAATAACATAGATTTTGTCAATAAACCCAAAGATCTGGAAGAAGTGATCAATGTAATTCGTCAGCCGGTATCCGGGACGAAATTTTTCAATCCCAGCAGCGGGTTGTAATGTTTAAACTATTGCTTTGGGCTGCTGTGATCTATCTCGGCTACATCTGGCTTAGACGAATCGCCGGTATTCAGGTGTCTTCCAAAAAGAACCCGGAACAGCCAAAAAAAAAGAACTTATATTCGAAGATGGATATTCAGGATGCGGATTTTAAGGACATTGACGATGAAAAATGATTTAAGTACGAGGGATTTATACCCTGCCAGGGAATTCGGATTGTTGGTCATCCGAATCGGGATTGGAATTGCATTCATGTGGCATGGCGCTCCAAAATTATTCGGCGGACCGGAAATCTGGGCTCGCTTAGGCGAACAGGGAATGGGAAGTCTCGGTATTCATTTCTTCCCGCAGTTTTGGGGATTAATGTCCGGAATCGCTGAATTCGGGGGCGGCGTTCTAATCGCAATGGGTTTTGGCTGGCGCATTGCGTTAGGATTCATGATGTTCACCATGATCGCAGCCATTGCCTTTCATATATCATCGGGGAAGGGAAGCGTAAATCATGCACTGGAATCGCTCATCTTGTTTGCGGGGTTATTTTTAATCGGTCCGGGAAAATATACGATCCAACAATTGATACGAAAGTCATGAAAGCGATTCGCATTCACGAACACGGGAAAACGGATGTGTTGAAACTGGATACACTTCCGGATCCGGTTCCAAAAAATAACGAAATACTCATCGAGATAAAGGCTGCCGCCATGAATCACCTGGATTTATGGGTCCGGAAAGGAATACCCGGTGTACCGCTTCCTGTCGTTATGGGAAGTGACGGCGCCGGTATTGTTCGCGCAGTTGGCCGTGATGTAACTGATTATCGTCCCGGTGATGAAGTTATCGTCCAACCACTGACCTACTGTGGCGAATGTGAATTCTGTAAAAATGGTCATGAAAACTATTGCTTGCAGTGGGGAATTCTTGGAGAAAACCAGGATGGTGTTCAGGCGGAACAAGTCGTGTTGACTTCCAGGAATGTACTGCCAAAACCTGCCAATCTTGGTTGGGAAGAGGCTGCATCTTTTGCATTGGTCGGCCAGACAGCGTACCAGATGTTGGTTCGTAGAGCGCAACTAAAACCCGGTGAAACCGTGCTGATCTGGGGGGCAACTTCAGGTGTTGGTTCTTTAGCAATTCAAATTGCAAAATACCTGGAAGCGAATGTCATCGCAGTTGCGGGAACCGAAGAAAAATGCGCGTTGGCAAAACAGAAGGGAGCTGACCAGACGATAAACTATTCCGCTGAAACCGTATCAAAACAGGTAAAGGAGTTGACCGGGGGCCGCGGCGCGGACGTCATCTTTGATCACGTGGGAACTCAAACCTGGAAACAAAGCCTGAGCAGCCTGGCCAAGGGCGGACGGTTGGTCACATGCGGCGCTACGACCGGGAGTAAAGTTGAGTTGGATATCCGGCATTTATTCTACAAACAGCAAACCATATTAGGCAGCACGATGGGTGACCGTACCAGTATGCAGGGTGTTTTGAAACTTGTGGAAACAGGCGCTGTTAAACCGACCGTTGACCGGGTATTTGCATTTGACGAAATTCAAGCTGCGCATGAATACCTGGAATCGAATCAACAAAAAGGCAAAGTGGTATTAAAACCGTGAGGCAGGTTATGAATCGGACAAAAACCCAAATGTCCAAATCTATTCGAATTTTCATATTCACAATGCTGATTGGAACAACATTTCTGTCAGCAAGAGACAATGGCATCGGACTGATTATCGGCTACCGGGGATACGGTTTTTTTGCAAAATCCAGCCATATATGGAGACCGAAATACACAACGGGTTTTCAAGCTCAATTCCTTGACGTCACCGGTTCAAATGAATTTAAGATTTCAGATCCCTATACAGGATATACCTATACAATAAACAGTCAAAGTCTGGTTTTGTTACCTTTCTTTTATTCAGTGTCATATTTTCCATTTGAGGGAAAAATCGATAACCAGTTTTCTCCGTTTATTACCGGAAAAGCGGGATTTCTTGTAGCTGCCGATGGCGATGAAAGTATTAACAGTTGGGCTAAACGGTGGTCTCAACCAAAATTTTCCTTTGCTCCTGCTTTTCAATTTGGCGGCGGGGCAACTTTTATACTTCCTATGAGTTCGGCATTTACGTTTACCGTGGTGTATTCCCTTTATCCAATGCCCAGAGTCATCGATGGCCAGAGTAACTATAATGGTCTTTCGTTTGAGTTTGGCTTTTCACGGTGATTGATGGCGGACCGGCATTTTTTTTACGTTGATCCGCAGCACGTTTCTCTAAACCGTTTCACCCTGACTTCCTCCGAATCGCATCATGCTTTGCATGTATTGCGGCTGGCAAAAGATTCGGAAATCTGGCTCATCGACGGTGTTGGTGTGGGATATAGAGCCAAGATCAGTGAAATTGTTCAATCCACTGTTTCCGGTCATATCATTGAATCAATCCCCGGGTTGGGTGAAAACCGAAATAAGATAACTTTGGCCATTGGAAACATCCGCCGTGAGCGACTTGAATGGGCGATCGAAAAGGCCGTTGAATTGGGTGTCAATAGCGTTGAGATTCTAAACCTGGCACGCTCCATACAACGCAAAGTGAATCTTCAACGTTTGGAAACTAAAATTGTAGCGGCTGCAAAACAATGCGGACGATCATGGTTTCCACCTGTTACAATTCAGGACGATCTTACTCAGTGGCTAAACTCAAGTGGCGGGACATGTCTTGTGTGTCAATCAGGTCCGCAAATTAGAGAAGTATTGAGATCGGATAGCGCTTTAACCGAAACGAATTACACGATTTTGGTTGGACCGGAGGGAGATTTCACTCCGGAAGAATATACACAAATTATTCAAAGTGGTTTTCGGTCCGTAAGTTTGGGGCCAAGACGTCTTCGGTCGGAAACAGCCGCTGTTTCAGCGATTTCTATCCTGGCCGATTTAATCAGTTAGTTTGGGAAATCAACAGGTACACTATTTTGCAGAATGGGAGTATGCTGACGGATCAATTCGTAAAACCGAGATTGTTGGATGGGTTTTTGATAGACCTGGGTTGCACCGGCATCCATACATTCTTTTCCGTTTAAAAATGAAAATGAGGACAACACAAGAATCGGTGAATTAATTTTCATTTCTCGTATTTTTCGAATTGCCGTTAGACCATCCATTCCCGGCATGTGAAGGTCCATTAAAATTAAGTCCGGTACATTTTTTTCACAGTAGGAAACAGCTTCCTGTCCATCATGAAGACAGATGACTTCTCCCTTATAAACGGGTTTTAAGTAGTACTCGAATAGCGTTGTAAGCGCCCGATCATCATCAACGATCAAAATGGTTTTTTTCATGTGACTATCCCATCCTTCTGATTAGCGCCGGTTTTCATCAATATTTGAGGATAGGAAATATCAAGCTGTTGTGCTGTTTTTCTTTTGTTATAACCATTTTGTTTTAGAGCGTATTGAATAAATTCGTTTTCGAAACGCGCATTTGCTTCTTTCCAATTATAATTAAGAAATCCATCTACATAGTTTGCGATTGGACTGTCTTTAAGTATTGTGTCCCAATTTCTATTATTCATGAGACCCAATTTTTTTCTTAATCCATGCAATGTCCGTGTAGTGATTTCTAATTGTGTACTTAGATCAAGCAGTTTGGAAATTCGACCTAAATGAATTGCAAGCAGGGTTTGTTGAAATAAGACTCTATTCGCAGAGAGACTTTTCTCTTTTAGATCATCAAAGATGTGAGATCTGCGGGCATTTACACCGGAATGCGTTTTAAAATATTCTAATGTTTCTGCCATTGCTTTTTGGCGAGTAGCGTCGAGCGGGAGTCCTGCCTTCAAGTCCTCCAGAACACAGTTGTAACTCTTCTCAAAATATTCCGCACTTCTCTTTGTCTCGGCTACACTTTGATATAATTTTGCCAAATATCGGTAATCCTCCAAAAGGAGATCGCGCATATCATTTGGTTCCGTAATAGCCAGCGAATTTTTGAAACAGCTGATCGCCTCATGATATCGTTTTTCTTCACGGGCTACGGCACCCATATTTTGCAGCACCAAAGCGTTCTGAAAAGGGAAAGAGGGATTTATAGATAGACTTTTCAAAAGAGTCCAGGCTTCTTTTAATCTTCCTTCCAATAACATTTGATAGCCAAGATCATTACGTACTTCCATTACAAAATCACTTCGATTTTCTTCCAAAGCAATTTTTTCAGCTTTTGCGAACAATTCACGTGATTTCAAATAGTGTTTTTGGAATAGATAGACATGGGCCAAATGACGCTGTACACGTGCCAGACGGAAGTAGTTTTCAGTATTTGAGTAATATTCAATAGCAGCTTCAAATTCCTTGATCGCCTCCCGCCATAAAGGTCCATACTTTTTTAACTGTGC
>CAZJWP010000052.1:0-14769 GCA_964549745.1 uncultured bacterium
GAAAGAACCGTTCGAAGGTGAGCGGCATTTGAGGAGAATTAAGAAGCTGGATTGATATAGCTTCTTTTTTTGGGAGTACATTCACTTTACCCAACATACGCGAATGACCGGTGTCGCAATATTCATCGCAAAAGAACCGATCCAGAAAAACGACATTCCCCTTGGAATCACGAAACGATAGACGGGTAGGAATTGCGTCGCCATAATGTTCGATCACATCAATTTTGGCCAACGCCGAGTCGTTTTTCACCGCTTGGGCGCAAATGGCTATCGGCAGGAGGAAAATGATGATTGTGTGGAAGAGTCTATCGGAAGATAGGATCGGCTAATCTCCTTTATTGGCTTCGGTGGCCTGTTGAACAAGTATTTTCATGGCACGGTCTATCGGAATCCGATAGTAACCTGGTTCTGTAGACTGTCCATAGGTTGTTAAAATACTGTCCTCGTAGGCATGGAGTTCAATCAACTCTTTGGAGGGAGGTTGTAAAACGGTGTTATAGATCTGATTTTCTTTGGCAGAGATAAAGTATTGATGAACACCTATCACAATCAGGATCAGAAGCACGATAGAAATAATTCCAACTCGCCAAATTTTCTTCAGCGAAATGTCGCGTGTTTCGTAGCCCGGTTGTTGTGATGTTGTCATTTTCAGATCTATGCGTTGATGAACTCGATAGAATCTTTCAATTTAGGATCACCAATCGGAATTAACGGATGTGCCGTGTAATTCCGCCAAAACAATCCTAAGAAGATTCCCCCGACACCAATAAAAGCGGCAATGTCCATCCATGACACGACTGGAACGTGCGGATGGAAGGTTGGCATTATAAGCCAGTAAAGATCCACCAGATGCATGAGAAAGACCCACGCGGCGACAAATCCTAAAACGCGAAGATTGCGTTTTGCGGCCCGGAATACCAGGATCATGAATGGTACTGCGAAATGGCCAAATACCATAATCATGGACACCCATTTCCAACCGCTTTCCCAGCGTTGCAGATACCAAACTGTTTCTTCCGGTATATTGGCATACCAGATGAAGAAATATTGTGAACCTCCGATGTATCCCCAGAAGACGACAAAAGCAAACAAGAGTTTCCCTAAATCGTGGTAGTGTTCAATTGTGACCAGAGAATCAAATCCTTCGGTCTTACGGAGTTGGAGGTTTAAAAGAATCAGAAAAGCCAGGATAACCAGATAACTTCCTGAAAAGATATATACTCCAAAAATGGTGGAGTACCAGAGTGGATCCAACGACATAAGCCAGTCAAATCCGAAAAAGGTAATCGTCCCGGCAAACAGGAAAATGGACGGCGCGCTGATCACGCGCAATTTTTTACTAAGAATGCCGTGCGGATCACCGGCATCTTGTTTAATGGAGTAACGGTAGAGGAGTTGCGTTCCGATCAGCCAGACGGCGAAATAAAAGACCGTACGAATGGAAAAGAAAGAGGTATTCAAATATCCGGCTTTACCCTGAAGAATAGGATCTGCAGACACAACTTCCGGTTTGGTCCATTCAAATAAGTGCGGTAGGCCCCAAATGAGCAGCGGAATGGCGAAGAGAAAAAGCCATGGCAGGGTCACCATTACCGATTCGGACATGCGGCGTACTGTGTTGCTCCAAATTGAACCGGCAGCATGGTGAATAAGTACAAATAACCATCCACCCAGTCCCAGGGTTACCCAGAAGGAAAACCCCAATAGACCGGAAGCCCAGAATTGGACCGGATTCGTGCGCAAGCCGATCAGGAGCACAAGCAAGGCCACAACGCCGACTCCGAAAAATATTGAAGTCGCTTTTCCGGGATTCTTGATTTCGGGTATAGTGGTTTCCGCAGCCATTAGTTTTGACTCAATTCGGCTTGATGGTTAGCAGGGACATCAGACAGTGGAGCATGTTCACTGAGTTGGAGCGCCCGGACATAGTGAATGATACACCAGCGGTCGCGTACCGGAACCTGGTGTTTATAAGACGGCATGTTGCGAATACCGTTGGAAATCGCCTCAAATATCTGACCGTCTGGCATTGTAAGGTATTTGGCTTCATGAAAATTGGCCGGCGGAATGGGGTAATTATACTTCTTTGCCGTGATAATTCCTTTTCCATCGCCGATGCGTGAATGACAGGGCGAACAATAAATATTGAATCGCGCCTGTCCGCGTTGCATGACAGCTTCAGTCAGCTTAACCGGATTTACCGTAACATAGCTGCTGTCTTCATTACGACCGGTGTAATACGGTTTATTTGTTTTGAGCAGACCGCGTGCCACCGTTCCCGGAACCGGTTCCCGCATGGTGGCTTCATCCGTGAAAAAGGCGCTGCGTGATTGGGGTTTATATTTTTCCTGTGTATCCATATTTGGATTCATATGAATTGGTGGTTTTTCCGATGGTTGTCCACGAAAACAACCGGTGAGTGTGAGCAATCCAACCAAACCAAATGAAATCAGCAGGGATCGGCTCATTCCTCGCCCTCCAGAAGTTCCACATGTCCGGATCCCAATGATTCGAAAAATGCTACAGTCTTTTCTTTGTCAAACTGAGGATCATCCGAATCCACACCAATGAAAAAGCCGTTGTCAGATAATTTTTCGAAATAATCAGAGAAAAACACCGGGTGATGTAAACGCGGTAGTCGGTTAAATCCCAACATACCCAATACGGAACCAATGGCTCCAAAAAGCACCAACAGGGCAAATGTAATCACAATGTAAGCCTGCCAGGCAAAATATGGTTTTCCTGATATAACCTGCGGGTAAGCGATCGCATGTGCCCAGGATTGCAATCCAAAACCGGTGGCCGCCCCAATGAAAGCGCAAAGCCCAATCACATAACCCAGTTTGGAGCGTTTCATTCCCATGGCACGGTCCATCCCGTGGATCGGAAATGGTGAGTAAGCATCCCAACGCTTAAAACCTGCATCCCGGACTTTTTCCGCTGCTTTAAACAAAGATCCGGCGCTGTCGAATTCGGCCAGAAGTCCGTGAATCTTACTCATGGGCTGCCTCAGTCGAATGATGGGGATCCGCCTGCGGTAAAACACCTTTGACTTCTGTCATGGAAATCATGGGCAGAAAGCGCAGGAATAAAAGGAAGAGAGTGAAAAAGAGTCCGAAAGAACCCAGAAATGTGGCTATATCCCAAATTGTTGGACTGTAGTAATCCCAGGATGAGGGAAGGAAATCACGAGAGAGAGACGAAACGACAATGACGAATCGTTCAAACCACATCCCAATATTTACCAGGATTGAAGCGATAAAAAGTAATCCTGCATGGGTACGGATTTTCTTGAACCAGAAGAATTGCGGAACCACCACATTACAGAAAATCATGATCCAATAAGCCCAGGCATAGGGACCGAATGCCCGATTTACAAAAGCGAAAGATTCGTAAATATTACCGCTATACCAGGCGGTGAAAAATTCCATCCCGTAAGAATATCCAACCATACTACCTGTCACCAGCATGATCTTGGCCATCTTGTCCAGATGCTTGGTTGTAATAATATGCTCCAGATGGTACACTCTCCGGGCAATGAGCCCCAGCGTGAGTACCATGGCAAACCCGGAATAAATAGCACCGGCCACAAAATAGGGCGGGAAAATGGTGGTATGCCATCCGGGGACGATACTGGTGGCAAAGTCAGAACTCACCACACTGTGAACGGAAAGGACCAGGGGCGTACTTAAACCGGCCAACACAAGATAAGCTATTTCATAATGCTGCCATTGGCGATTCCCGCCGCGCCAACCCAGGGATAACGCTCCGAAGGTTAGTTTTCTCAATCGGGTTTTGGCCCGGTCCCGCAGCGTGGCTAAATCCGGAATCAAACCGGTGTACCAAAAGAGCAACGAAACGGTGAAATAAGTTCCGACTGCAAAAAAGTCCCAAAGCAACGGTGAACGGAAATTCGGCCAGACACCCATTTGATTCGGAACCGGGAAGAAATAATAGATCACCCACATCCGTCCCACGTGAATCCCCGGGAACAACAGTGCGCAGATTACAGCAAACAAGGTCATCGCTTCCGCAAAGCGATTGATGGACGTCCGCCATCGCTGGCGCAATAAGAATAAAATAGCAGAGATCAATGTACCGGCATGACCGATTCCAACCCACCAGACGAAGTTTACAATAGCCCAACCCCATCCGACCGGGTTGTTCAGGCCCCAAATTCCGGTTCCTTCCCAAACCAGGAACCCAACGGAACCGATGAGAAGGAGCAGTAAGGAAACCGATAAAGCCCAAAGTAAATACCAGGGTTTTGGCGTTTTACCTTCGGTAATCGAACTGATGTCTTCTGTAATCGAATGGAAGGTAGGATTACCTTCAATCAGATCAGCATCGTTGGCCACGTGTACAGATGTTTTTGGGATTGGAAATGCTTCAGCCATGTTTAGGAATGTTCGATAAGTTTAGGATTTGGATTACGTAACCGAGCCAGATAAGTCGTGCGCGGTTTGGTGTTATATTCACCTAACAAGGCATAATTGCGATTCTGCTCTTTAATCCGGGAAACTTTGCTCTTCGGATCGCGAATATCGCCAAAGACAATGGCATCCGTCGGACAGGTCTGCTGACAAGCGGAGACGATGTCACCATCCACCAGGTCACGATGCTCATTTTTGGCGTTGATACGACCACGGTTAATTCTTTGGACGCAATAGGTGCATTTTTCCATTACACCGCGGAAGCGAACCGTCACATCGGGATTCATGGCCATCTTGACGATTTCCGGTGTCTCCTTGGTGTAATTATAGAAATTGAAGCGTCGAACTTTGTACGGGCAGTTGTTCGAACAATAACGTGTCCCGACACAACGATTGTAAGCCATGGCGTTGAGGCCGTCAGGTGTGTGTGTGGTGGCGCCTACAGGACAAACCTGTTCGCAAGGGGCATTTTCGCATTGCTGACAAGCCACCGGTTCCACCACCATTTCCGGTTCATCGAAATCGCCTTTATAGTAACGGTCCAGGCGCATCCAGTGCATTTCACGGCCTTTGGAAACCTGAAGCTTGCCCACAATTGGAATATTGTTTTCGCTTTGGCAGGCGATAGTACAGGCGTTACAACCGGTACATACATTTAGATCAATGGTCATTCCCCATTGCGGACCTTGTGAATAGTCCTGTTCATCCCACAATGACTTAAGAGGCGGATGTTCAACCGTTTCCGGAGCAAAATTCGGATCTTCCCGATATTCTTCAACGGTAGCCTCGCGTACAATGGTCGGTAACCGCTTTGCGATTTCGTCCGAAGCTAATTTTTCGTTATCTAACCCATGATGGTCCTGGGTGCAGGCAAGCATAAGTGTTTTGCCTGTTTTTTCAATGAAAATTTTCCCGGTGGCCAGGAAGCCCGTATTGGCAAATATTGGATTGACATTGGAACCAACGCCATTCCCGACCCGACCCGCATGTGACCGTCCAAAGCCCAACTCCAACGTGATAGTTTCATCGGCTTGCCCCGGCATAATCCACACCGGCAATTCAACCGAATGACCATCAGCGGTAATTCGGACTACATCCTGATTTTCAACATTTAATTCTTTGGCCAAGGTCTGACTAATGATCGCTGCATTATCCCAGGAAAGCTTTGTGACCGGGTCCGGTAATTCCTGGAGCCAGCCATTGTTGGCAAAACGTCCATCGTAAACGGAAGCCGACGCACGGAAAACAATTTCTTTGCGGCCCCGAACGGATCCTGGTAGCGGGAAAGGTTTTCCCGCCATTGAGGCAATCAGTCGGGGATGATTGATCGTGGCTTTCACCGGGCGATATTTGGTTCCGGAAACGACACCATCGTTCAGGGATTTTCGCCATTTATCTTCAAAACCGGTTTCACCTTTTAGAACCTTATAGGTGTTCCGGACTTCGTCATACCCGGAAGTCCGGTCCGGTGAGATAAACCGTGAGACATACTCAATCGCAGTTTTTGCGCCGAATAAGGGTTGAATCTGTGGTTGAATGGGACTAATGGTTCCGTCTGAATATCGCAGGTCGCCCCAGGATTCCAACGGATGAGCCAAAGGTGCATGCCATTCGCAGGCTGCGGCGGTTTCATCGCGATACAATCCAATATGAATGGAATGTTTAGCTTTCCGTAATGCGGCCAGGAAACCATCTTCACCGGGATCGTCGTATACCGGATTCGTATCCAAACAAATCACGGAATCGACACCACCGCGTTGCAGTTGCTCTTTTAAATCTTTCAGGTCTCTTGAATGATCAACTTCAATGTCTTTTGTGGGATAATAATTGACGGTTTTGCCGACATTGCGGAGGGAATCGTTTAATAAAGCGGCCAGGGCATGCACGGCAGGGGGTTGGTTTCTTCCGGCAATGACAAGGGACCGCTCCTGGTTCAACATCAGATCGACGGCTACTTCATGAATCCATTTCGGCTCAAGACCGGTATGATTGTACGGCGCAACCGCCTGGACCGATTGGATATCCAGACCCAATTCCTGAAGATGCCAAACCAGGGCTGCGGCGAAAGTGCCCACTAAAGAAGAGGGAAGACGTAGGCGATGATCGGCCAGCCCGCCGGTAAGGGACATAGAACTTTCCACGGCGTACAAGCGGTTCATATTGTCCCGCTCATTCTCTACACGGCGACCGTTCGCAAACCCGAATGCGTTTCGTACGGCATCCCGTTCGGTCAATAAAAAGTCGGAATCAAGCGCAAGGATCACTTCGGCTTTTTCTATGGAATAAACCGGTTGGATGTGTTTCCGCGTCGCATCAAAGAGTCCCTGGCGGATATTTTCATCGGTTACCGATTCATGGATGAACCACTGTGCATCAGGATAGGCTTTAAGAAATTCTTTTTTCAGATGAACTAAAGTTGGTGACGTAAAAGCATTAGAGAGAACCGCCAGACCTTTTCCATTTGACTTTTTCGCTTCTTCAGCGAATTGATCATAGACAGCAAAGAAATCTTCCCACTGAATCTCACGTCCGAATTGATGGGGACGCTGGGAACGATCCGGATCGTATATTCCAAGGATCGAAGCCTGCGTAAACGCCGAGGCTCTTCCTGCACTGGCAGGTTGAAGCGGATTTCCTTCGATCTTCGTCGGACGACCTTCGTGATTTTCAATTAAAATACCGGCCGTGTCCAATCCCAGAGGAATTGAAGATGCATAAGTGAGCGGGATACCGGGAAGAATATCTTCCGGTGCTTTTACGTAGGGAAGAATTTTTTCGACTGGACGCCGACAACCGGCCAGTCCGGCCAGTGCCAGCGAGGCGCCCATTAAGGACAAAAAGGTACGCCGTGAAAGACCATCCTGTTCAACCGTTCCTTCGGGGAATTCATTTTCCACAAACGAACGGAATTCATCCGTTTGAGCCAGATCGTTTATGCTCTTCCAGTAAGGTTGATCGGGACGAAGCGTTAATTTTTTTGGATCAATCATCGATGACACCCGGCGCAGTTTGTGGGAGGATTGATGTTGCGATCCATCATCAATTGTTTACCCATTTCAGCCTGATTGTCCGGCGCTTTCCATTCCATAACCGTGATTTGATCCAGGGGACGTAAATATTGTGCCGGATTGCGATGGCAGTCCAGGCACCAGCTCATACTTAAAGGTTTCATTTGTTCAACCACCTCCATTTGCCGGATATTCCCGTGACAGGTTTCGCAACCAACTCCTGCTGTAATATGTATACTGTGGTTGAAATAGGCATAATCGGGAATTTTATGAACTTTGACCCACTGAATCGGGACATCGGTATTCCAACTGTTGAATACCGGCTTCAAATTGGGACTGTCAGGTTTGATCAGGCGGTGGCAATTCAGACAGGTTTGTGTGGGCGGTACACTGGCGACGGCTGATCGTTCGACAGCAACATGACAATAGCGGCAATCCAACCCCAGGTCACCCGCATGTAATTTATGGCTGTAGGGAACCGGTTGAATCGGACGATATCCAACATCGGTATATTTTGGGGAACCGTAATACCAGAAGAATCCGATAACAAGAAATACAGCTAATCCTCCCCCCAAGAGAATGTAGACGGGCAACTTGTTGGTCCATTTCGGGAATAATTGAGCCATTCGCGCTTAAGCCGGTAGTCCTATCTACTTATGTCCTTTTTTTCTGTGATTGAATATTAAGAAAATAGTTGCCAAATCATCGCGATAAGATTACGAGATAGAAACTAAACCTGTCAAGTCAACTTTAATGAATTTGGCACTTTTTCAATCATTTTCTCGTCGGAATATAGGATAAGCAAGTCCAATTTTATCCGTGTAATATTCGATTTGTTTACTGATAATTCCGGGGTTAACTTAGTTAACGGAATTCGTAAATAATTAAGTAATACGTAAACATCAGTGGCTGAACATACACATTCAAAGAAATATCAGCAGCTAGTTGATACTGCCCGGGATTTATTCTTTAAACATGGGATTCGTCGTATAACAGTAGAAGAGATTTGCCGGGAAAGTCAAGTGAGTAAAGTCACCTTTTATAAATACTTTGCCAATAAGCATACACTCGTGCATAAAATCCTGGTTGATATGGTTCGGGAAGGTGAGGAAAAGTATAACGCCATTATGAATCAGGATATCCCTTTCGAACAAAAAATCGATCAGTTCATCAAATTAAAACTGGATTATCAAAAACAGATGGGGAAAGAATTTTTTATCGATTGGAATTCGTTGCCGCCCGAATCACGGGATTCACTACTGAAATGGCAACAGGAAGTACAAGGGCAGTTCTTCCAAATGCTTGAGGACGCCCGGAAAGCAGGTGATATCCGGAAAACAATCAGCATCCGGTTTATCACTTATTTTTTGAACAAAGTAAATGAACTCTATTTCGATCCTGAATTGTTTAGCCAATACGCTGATCCTGCAGAGCTAACCGAGGAATTTCTTCAATTTTTCTTCTACGGAATTATGGAACGAAAGTAGTTTGAACAATGGGGTTCCGGTACAACTCTCGCTTTGGATTCACACCTTATATCTATATGGTTCTTTTTTCATCTCTTTTTTCTCAAACCGAATTTCATGGACAGGCAAATGTATTTCTCGCAGTTTCAAATCCATCCACAGATATAACCGTGCAATATCTGCCGGAATTAACGCTTTCGAATACCAATTTAAGTCTGGATATTTCCCCGATTTTAAGTGTGTCGGATAGAGATGAGCTCACAACATCGCTGGAAGCTTACCGAGCCTGGCTCCGTTATACAACGACCTTTTGGGAATGGAAACTGGGATTGCAACGGATTGATTTCGGTCCCGCAAAACTTTTGCGTACACTCCAATGGTTTGATCAACTGGACCCGCGCGACCCGACCCACCAAACCACCGGGGTCTGGGCTTTGAAAGGACGATACGCTTCTTTAACAAATCGGACCTTCACAGTGTGGACTTTGTATGGAAACACAAAACGAAAGGGAATGGATTTACAACCCTCCGATGCGGCATTCCCGGAATTCGGAGGTCGTTATGTGATGCCGGTGGGATCGGGCGAATTTGGGTTGACAACACACTGGCGGCGACTGGACTCCTCCGATCCGGAAAAACAGCCCGGTGAATTCAGGATTGGATTGGATGGCTATGGTGAGTACAATGCCGGACTCTGGTTTGAATCCACAGCCTCTTTTTTCAGTGAATCAACCCCTTCACTCCAAGCGCTTTACTTCCTAACAGTGGGAACCGATTATACCTGGCTGCTTGGGAATGGGTTGTACACCGCCTTTGAACACATGACGATTCATTCTGTTGCCGATCAAACGACAACTTCGGGTGTGTATGGAATTCTGGCAAGCTACCCGCTTTCGTGGCTGGATACGGCCAACATTTATTTTTTGGATATCCCCGATTCCCAATTCACAATGGCATACCTGAGTTGGCAAAGGACTCTGGACAATTTCATAATATTAATCGGGGGATATGCCGCATCCGGTTTGACAGGTGCTTCTCTTTTTTCCTCCGCCCTGAACGTACCGGGACGTTCAGGGTTTCAACTTATGATCACTTTCAATCACTAAGGACAATTGTATGAATAACCACGCGATCATTACCATTCATGATTTGGTCAAAACCTTTCCAATCGGGAAAGGATTTTTTACCGCACTTAGCGATATTAATCTAACAGTTAATGAAGGCGAGTTTGCCGGAATTGTCGGACCCAGCGGGTCAGGCAAAACCACGCTACTAAACATAATAGGTTCCCTGGATATTCCCACGTCTGGTACAGCGACAGTTCTGGAGAAACGCATTGGCGATCTTTCACCCAAACAAGCAGCCAATCTGAGAAACCAGTATTTGGGCTTCATCTTCCAAACATACAATTTGTTACCGGTATATACGGTGTATGAAAACGTGGAACTCCCCCTGCTCTTGCAGAACGTGTCCGCAACGGAACGAAAGAAAATGGTTTTGCAATCATTGGAATGGGTCGGTTTAACCGATAAAATCAAATCCCGTCCGGCCCAGCTTTCCGGCGGGGAGAGCCAGCGGGTTGCGATTGCGCGAGCCATGGTCAAGGAACCCAAACTGGTTCTGGCAGACGAACCCACAGCCAACCTGGATGCAAAAAATTCACACCATATTCTGCAAACGATGGAAAAATTGAATCAGGAGCTGCAGACCACATTTATTTTTGCTACTCACGATGAAAAAGTGATCCAGTATCTTCGGAGAAAAATCACGCTTGAAGACGGAAAAGTAGCCATGGATGAAAAGATCAAATCCTAACCGGGAGGTTTTATGTTAGCACTCAAATTAGCTTACCGGAACTTGATCGGAGCCCGGCTCCGAACCTGGTTAAACGTTTTTGTCCTGTCTCTCTGCTACATCATTATTATATGGCATAAGGGAATTTTAAATGGGTGGAATGAACGCGCAGAGCATGAAACCATCAAATGGGAAATCGGGGGCGGAGAATACTGGCAAAATAATTACGATCCCTATGATCCATTCACGATTGAAGACAGTCATGCAAAACTATCGGATGCTACGCAAAATGCGATAAAGAACAGACAATTAACGCCCATTCTGGTCGCCAAGGGCAGCATGTATCCTGAAGGGCGTATGCAACCGGTTATTATTAAAGGTATTGATCCCGATCAGTCGATTTTAGCGTTACCGACTCAATCACTAAAAGAAAGTAACCACGATATTCCGGCGGTTGTCGGGCGGCGCATTGCGAAAGATAACCATTTAAATATTGGTGATCTCATGACCGTACGCTGGCGCGATGTGAACGGCACCTTCGATGCGACGGATGTTCGCATTGCGGATATTTTTTCAACGGAAGTACAATCTGTGGATGTGGGTACGATTTGGATTCCGTTGGATCAACTTCGGAGCATGATGCGCATGCCCGGAGAAGCCACAATTTTAGTCACGGATAAAGACACCGGCTCCATGGGCACAATTCCAGGCTTTTCATGGAAAGGGTATGATGTTTTACTCTCAGATATCCGTGAAATGATCAAAGCCAAATCCATGGGCGGCTATGTTTTGTATACGATTATGTTACTGTTGGCAATGCTGGCCATATTTGACACGCAAGTGCTGGCGATCTTTCGTCGGCAAAAAGAAATTGGGACCCACGTAGCTATGGGAATGACCCGGGGACAGGTTGTGGCTTTATTTACGGTGGAAGGAGCCATGTATGCGATCCTTGCCGCCATTGTTGGGGCAATCTACGGGATTCCGCTGCTGACTTATGCGGCCATAAAGGGATTCGCGGTCCCCGGCGCTATGGACGACTATGGAATGGCAATCGGAGCGGCGATTTACCCGACTTACAGCATTGCCCTGGTGATTGGAACAACGCTGGTAATTTTACTCACGACGATTATCGTGAGCTATCTTCCGGCCAGACGAATATCAAAAATGAATCCTACCGATGCTATCCGGGGGAAAATCCAATGATACGATTTTTAATAAAGGGACTGATGCATGATCACCATCGGAGCCTGTTCCCGGTAATTGTAGTGACGATTGGTGTATTTGTGACCGTTTTTCTCCAGGCATGGATCACCGGTATTTTGGGCGATTTTGTCAATATGACCGCTCGATTCCAAACCGGGCATGTGAAAATTATGACACGCGCATATATCGAGAATATGGATCAGAATCCGAATGATCTGGCCTTGTTGGGAGCGAATGAACTCACGGATGAAATGCGGCACGAATATCCGGACATGACCTGGGTGGAACGCATTCAATTCGGAGGTTTATTTGACATCCCGGACAGTACCGGTGAAACTCGGACCCAGGGAACGGTAGCCGGATTCGGGATTGATTTGCTCTCGAAAAACACACCGGAACCGGACCTGATGAATATTACCAAATCGATCCAAAACGGCCGGATGCCGCGAAAATCCGGAGAAATTCTGATCAGCGAAGACCTGGCGAACAAACTGGGAGTTCATCCCGGAGATAAAGGAACGTTGATTGGGTCTACCATGTATGGCAGCATGGCCATGTATAATTTCACAATTGTGGGAACGGTGAAATTCGGATCGGGCAGTATTGATCGCGGTGCGATCATCGCCGATATCAAAGATGTTCAGACGGCATTGGATATGGAAGATGCCGCCGGTGCGATACTGGGCTTTTTGAAAGGAGGCGTGTACAACTCCCAGCAGGCGGAAGCGATCAAGACCAAATTCAATGCAAAATATGCGGATTCCAAAGATGAATATGCTCCGGAAATGCTACAGCTCCGGGACATGAACGATATGGGTAGTATGCTGGCATACATGGATAAATTTTCCGGATTTATTGTTTTCTTTTTCGTACTGGTCATGTCGGTCGTTTTGTGGAACGTGGGCCTTCTGGGCGGTTTGCGGCGCTACAATGAAATGGGTTTGCGCCTGGCGATGGGCGAGCACAAAGGACATGTGTATCGATCGCTCATTTATGAATCGATCACGATTGGAGTGTTTGGATCGCTTGTGGGAACGACAGTTGGACTTCTGTGCGCCTATTGGTTGCAGGTTCATGGCTGGGATTTTAGTGAGCTCATGAAAAACACGAATATGATGTTTCCATCCGTGTTTCGAACGAGAGTGACAACGCAAACTTATTACATCGGATTCTTCCCGGGACTGTTATCCACGGTTCTGGGTACTGCCTTATCCGGAATTGGGATTTACCGACGCCAGACGGCACAACTCTTCAAAGAATTGGAGGTTTGATCATGCAAAGCGGGATTTTTTGGAAATGGCTGACGATGTCCATCCTCCCGGTTTTACTTCTGGGACAGAACCCGTCTGCTGAAGATATTTTGAAAGCCGTTGACGCAAACACGATCGCCGGTAACCGGGTGACTACGGCCACAATCACCGTGCACGGAAAGCGAAACACGCGCGTCATGACAGCTAAATCCTGGATTGAAGGGAATGACAAATCATTTACGGAATACCTGTCGCCTGCCCGTGATAAAGGCACCAAAATGTTAAAATTAGGTGATCAACTTTGGATGTACTCGCCGCAGTCGGACCGCATCATCCGCATTGCAGGTCATATGCTCAGGCAATCCATGATGGGATCGGATTTGTCTTATGAAGATATGATGGAAGATCGAAGTCTGGAGGAGCTTTACAATGCACAGGTATTGGGCTCCGAAAAATTGGACGACCGCGATTGCTGGGTATTGTCACTGACCGCAAAAACCGAAGATGTAACCTACTTCAGCCGGAAAATCTGGGTGGACAAGGAACGGATGATTCCGCTTCGGGAGGACCGGAACGCAAAAAGCGGGACACTCCTAAAAACAACAACTGTCAAAGAGGTGTTTCAGGTGGAAGGACGTTGGTATCCCAAACAGGTGATTTTCAAAGATGCACTGTCAAATGGGAAAGGAACTGAATTTACAGTAGACGACCTGGCGTTTAACGTGACGATTCCACCGGAGATATTTAGCAAGGCGTCTTTGCGGCGATAATATCAGAAGGGCAGAGGCCCTTCCTGAGGAATTTATCTATTTCGGATTTGCAAAGCCGATAACGCCAAAAGCTACCCGCGGTCCGGCTGCCCCTGAAGGTTGCGACTTCAAATCGTCAGCCCCGCCGTGAACCACTACCGATCTCCCAATAATGTTATGGGATCCTGATAGACTCAATAACGGATCAACCCAATCCAGGTGTGCATTTCCGTTTTCGTCTGCCGCAATGTTCCCCAAATCACCAACATGCCGCATACTTGAAACATCTGTTGGAGCTCCGTGGGGAGTGCCTTCCGGATTGAAATGCCCTCCGGCGGATTTCCCGCTTGGATCGGAACAATCGCCATAGGCGTGGATGTGAAAGCCGTGTTTACCCGGCGTTAATCCGGAAAGGTCAGCCACGACATGAACGCCGTCTTTCACCTGTGTAAATCGGACGATTCCCTGTACATGATTTCCTTCCGTGGGGTGGATAACGGCAATTGCCTGTGCTTGAAGTTGGGTTAAACCGGCAATTGTGATGACTAAAGCAACTGCCAACAGCTTTAGTGTTTGGTAAGTTTTCATTTCGACTCCTTTCGGGTTGCCTTCGAAATTGGAACAAGTGAAGTTACTGAGTTTAATTCTGTTTTCGAATACCCGATTGTTTTGAGAGGCTATTAGCAATGATTTCAAGAATAAGACAATTGAATTTATCGTTTCACCGTTCCCGCTTCCGGTCTAAACTCATTCTTAATTCAAGCAGGATCAAGAGTGAATACAGTTCGATACCTTCAAATCGTATTTTGTTTATCCCGATATAGAGAAAACCACGGTCTATGGCCGTGGTTGAATCTTTTTTA
>CAZJWP010000053.1:0-4990 GCA_964549745.1 uncultured bacterium
CGGGAGCTTTTGCCGTTTGGGTCTCTTCGCAGATTGTATTGCAGCCAGTTCCAATGAATCTAATTTTATTAACAATGGCCGTGGTGTTGATGTACAATGCCGGCGCCAACGCGATCAACGATTACTGGGACTACGAAACCGATCTTGTGAATCGTCCGGAACGGCCCCTAAGTACCGGAATTATTTCCCGGAAGGCTGCAATTCGGGTTGGAGTTGCCCTATTTTTAATCGGAACGATCCTGGCGGTTTTTCTCCCCCTGACGGCGGCGCTGATCGCCATTGTAGTCGCCATGCCGCTCATGTTTCTGTACACTCCGATCTTCAAGGGCCGACCGTTGGCGGGAAACTTCATCGTTGCCTTTATTCTTGGATTGACGTTTTTGTTTGCCGGTGCTTCATTCCATGATATTTCTACTTTGGTTATTCCGGCTGCATTGGCTTTTGGACTGACATTGGTTCGGGAACTGGTCAAGGATATGGCCGATCTGGAAGGCGATCGAAAAATAGAACTCAGGACATTTCCAATTGTGGCCGGAATGCAAAAGGCCGGTCGTTTAGCGGCGGTCCTTTCTATCCTGGTTATTCTGGAATCACTTTGGCCTTTTGCAATTCATGTTTACAGTTGGGTTTACGGAGCGGTCCTCATTCCCGGGATTATTCTTCCCCTTCTGTATGTGATTTATAAAATGATGCGGAATCCTACATCGGATGAATCAGCTACGATTGCCGGACTGCTGAAATTCTGCACACTGGCCGGAGTGGCGGCGATCTGGCTGGGCTCGATCTATTAAATTGAATTTTATCCCGATATAGAGAAAACCACGGTCTATGGCCGTGGTTGAATCATTTTGAACTCTTGATCTCCCCCGGTTAGGAGAAACTTAAAGTACAAAAATCCACTACTATTGTTAGGTTTCATTATTGTCGAATTAGCAGATTTTCTTTTCCATGTAAAAAAGTTTCACCAAAACCGGTAAAAACCCCAATCCGTGGGTATCAATCCAATGAAGATTCCGTAATATTGTCACCGAATTATGCGACTATTTTTATCGAAAACCACATATGACTGCCGAATTCGTCCACTTACATAATCACTCCGATTATAGTCTGCTGGACGGGGCCCAGACGATTCCAACCCTGATCGACACGATCCACGATCTGGGCATGGATTCCGTCGCCGTGACCGAACACGGTAATCTGTTCAGCGTCATTCCTTTTTATACCCGAAGCCGCCAGAACGGACTCAAACCCATCATCGGCTGCGAAATGTATGTGGCCCAGGGCAGCCGGTTTGACAAGAAACGAACGGTGAATGAAGGCCGGGGCACCAACCACCTGATCCTGCTGGCTCAGAATTTCACCGGGTATAGAAACCTGATGAAGTTGGTGACCCACGGCTATTTGGAAGGATTTTACTACAGTCCCCGCGTCGATAAAGAATTATTACGTCAATACAGCGACGGACTTATTTGTATGTCCGCCTGTCTGAAGGGTGAAGTTCCTGAAAAATTACTGCGGGACGACTGGGACGGCGCCAAATCCACGGCCCTGGAATTCGCGGAGATATTTCCTGATCGATACTACCTGGAAATCCAGAATCACGGGATTCCCGAAGAAGCGGTTAATGTGGAGCGGATCGTCAAATTAGCGGACGAACTACACCTTCCGCTGGTAGCCACCAACGACGCTCACTACGCCAAGCGCGCACATTCGGATGCGCATGACATTCACATCTGTCTGGGCACCGGCAAAGACCGGAACGATCCCAATCGGTTGAAATACGCCACGCCGGAGTTTTATTTCAAGTCACAGGATGAGATGCACAAGCTATTTAAAGCATATCCAACTGCTCTTGAAAATACCCGTCGAATTGCCGATTCCATTGATCTTGAAATTCCCATGGGCAAAACCTTGTTGCCCAAATTCAAGATCCCGGAAGATTTCCCCGGAGGCGACCCGGACGAATACCTGAAATCGCTGTGCGTACAAGGTGTCGAAACGCGTTATGACGATGACCGACCGGAGATTAAGGAACGCCTGGATTATGAACTTTCGGTGATCAAGAAGATGGGATTTGCCGGGTATTTTCTTATCACCTCCGACTTTGTGAAATATGCCAAAGATCATCATATTCCCGTGGGGCCGGGACGAGGTTCCGCGGCAGGCAGTATTGTCTCCTATGCGCTGGGAATTACGGATATCGATCCGCTGAAGCACAACCTGCTTTTTGAACGTTTTCTGAATCCGGATCGCATCAGTATGCCGGATATTGACATTGATTTTTGCATTGAACGGCGCGGCGATGTGATCGACTATATCAAGAAACTCTACGGTGAAAATTCCGTCACGCAGATCATCACGTTTGGCACAATGAAAGCTCGCGCGGTGGTCCGCGATGTAGGTCGGGTCATGGGCTATTCTTTCGGCGATGTGGACAAGATCGCGAAGGCCATTCCGGACGAATTGAAGATCACCCTGGACAAGGCGATCAAGAAAAGCCCGGATCTCAAAAAAATGGCGGAAGGTCCGTACAAGGAGTTGATCGAATATGCCAAAGTTCTGGAAGGAATGAACCGCCACGCTTCCACTCACGCCGCCGGTGTGCTCATCGCCCCCGGCGACCTGACGGATTACATTCCGCTGTATAAATCGCCCCAGACTGACGATGTGGTGAGCCAGTACGACATGAAAGGCCTGGAAATGCTGGGCCTGCTCAAGATGGACTTTCTGGGCCTCCGGAATTTGACGGTCATCGACAATGCAGTGAAACTCATCGCCCGGAAGGGCGAGAAAGTGGACATCAGTTCCATTCCCCTGGACGACCCGGAGGTGTATGATCTTTTCGGAAAAGGATTGACCATCGGTGTGTTCCAATTCGAATCATCGGGTATGCGTGAATATTTAAAGAAGCTGAAACCCACCCAGATTGAAGACCTGATCGCCATGAATGCGCTATATCGTCCGGGACCCATGCAAAACATCGATGACTTTATTGCCCGGAAACACGGACGAAAGAAAATTGTGTACCCGCACAAGAATCTGGAACCGATCCTGAATGAGACCTATGGGATCATCGTTTACCAGGAACAGGTGATGCAGATTGCCAATCGCATCGCCGGGTTTACCCTGGCGGAAGCGGACACGCTGCGCAAAGCGATGGGGAAAAAGATCAAAGAAAAGATGGAAGAAATGATGACCAAGTTCATCAATGGCGCCATCGAACAAGGGTTGACGAAGAAGAAGGCGAAGGATATTGCCACCCTGATCGAAAAATTCGCCCAGTACGGATTTAACAAAAGCCACTCCACAGCTTATGCGTATGTGGCGTATCAAACCGCCTGGCTTAAGGTGCATTATCCGGCGGAATTCATGGCCGCCAATATGTCCACTGAAATGTCCAACCTGGACCGGGTGGTGATCCTGATCAACGAATGCCGGAAACTGGGAATCCGTGTCGATCCACCCAATGTGAACGTGTCGCACATCGACTTTTATCCTGTGGACGACACCACCATTTACTTCGGTCTGAATGCCATTAAAAACGTGGGGGCAAAGGCCCTGGGGAATATTTTATCCGAACGAAAGGAAAACGGTCCTTTCCATTCCATCTTTGAATTTTGCGAACGGGTCGATCTGAGCACCGTAAACAAAAAGGTGCTGGAAAGTCTGGCCAAGGCCGGAGCCCTGGATAATCTGGAAGGTTCCCGTGCGCAATTATTTAACGCGGCCGAAACAGCCCTTCGATACGGTCAGCAGATTCAAAACAACCTCCACATTGATCAGGTGGACATCTTTACAGCCGGAGGAATCGATCCGGTTAAAAAACAGCCGGACCTGCCGGACGTCCCGGACTGGTCCGAAGCAGAGGCGCTTGGTTTTGAAAAACAGGTAGTGGGGATGTATTTGTCCGGCCATCCGTTGCTCAAATTTGCGGAGGATTTGGAAGAATTCAGCACGGTGGAGTTTAGTGACGATCCGAACCAGTCGATTCCGGAGAAAGTGCGTCTGGGCGGCATGATTACCAATCTTCGCATCGCCTACGACCGGCGAAACAATCCCATGGCTTTTTTCTACCTGGATTGTCTGGGCGGCCAGGCCGATGTGGTCATGTTCGCATCCGTGTATGAGAAGTACAGAAGTCTGGTGGAAAATGACCGCGTGATTTTTGTGGTGGGTAAAGCATCCGACGGATCCAATTTCGGCGATCTAAAACTCATCGCCGATGAAGTTGTCGCCCTGGAAAATGTAAGGGACTATTTCTCAAGCCAGTTGCATATCCGCTTTGCCGAAGATGAAGTAACCCCGGATGAACTGGAATCATTACGCCAGGAAGCGGAGCGATACAAAGGAACCTGCCGTCTCACGATCCACCTGAAAACCAATGGAAACGGAAGCCGGATTATTCACGCCCACAATATAAAGGTGTCGTCCAATACCGCATTTTTGGGCTGGCTCAGAGAGCGGTTCGGTAAGTCCAACGTCTGGATCGAATGATCGCTGTCCTTCAGCGTGTTTCCCGGGCAAAAGTGACCATCGACGGCGAAACGGTGGGCGCTATTGAAACCGGTCTCGTAATCCTTTTGGGTGTGATGGATACGGACACACAGGAGGATGTGGATTTCCTGGTGGATAAAATTGTTCACTTCCGCATTTTTAGTGATGATCAGGGAAAGATGAACCGTTCCATTTTGGATGGTAACGGCTCCGCATTGATTGTCAGTCAGTTTACCTTGTGTGGTGATTGGCGGAAAGGCCGGCGCCCCAGTTTTGTCCATGCCGCCCCGCCGGAAATAGGCAAAGCGATTTACGAATCATTTATAGATGGAATTTCTAAAGCGGGCGTTCACACGGAAAAGGGCAAGTTCGGCGCCATGATGGACGTGGAACTCACCAACAACGGCCCGGTGACGTTTGTGTTGGATAGCCGAAGTGGGCGGGATTGAATTAAAAATATAAATTGGCGCCACTTCTGATTTCAAAAACTGTTTTA
>CAZJWP010000053.1:5090-14755 GCA_964549745.1 uncultured bacterium
CTTGTTGTCCCTTTATGGGCTAAATAATCACCTATTCCATTTTTATTTAGCGCTCTTTTCAATCTTCATTTTTCAATTTTAAGGGGCTGATTTACACGCCAATCCATCGTAATTTTCAGTCTTAACTTATGCACTGAGGAAAAATGGACCGACCAATTCGAATTGTAATGGCAAAGCCGGGGCTGGATGGACATGACCGCGGAATTAAGGTATTGGCTTCTGCGTATCGTGACGCCGGGATGGAAGTAATTTACCTTGGATTACGCCAGACGCCGGAAATGATCGTTTCTGCGGCCGTGCAGGAAGATGCGGACGTGATCGCACTGTCCATTCTTTCCGGAGCGCATATGACCCTTTTCCCCAAAGTATTGAAATTAATGAAGGAAAACGAAATTGACGATGTACTGCTCACCGGCGGCGGGATCATTCCGGAAGCGGATATGAAAGTCCTGGCTGATCAGGGAGTGGGGAAGTTATTCGGTCCCGGAACACCGGTTCAGGAGACCGTCGATTATATTGAAAACTGGGTAAAGAAAAACAGACGATGACTTTAGACCCTACAAATAAAACAGAACTGGAATACTACTTCGCCGACCATTTTGATACGGTGTTATTCCCGGTTTTAGCCGATCTTTACTACAAAGAGGAAGATTACAAACGCGCCCTGAAAGTATGTGAAATCGGATTGGGCTATCATCCGACTCACGCTGATGGTCTTTATATGCATGCCCAGGTTTTGGTCGCCATGGAGCAGTTGGATGATGCAGAAAAAAGTCTTCAAACTTTAACAGAAACCGGACCTTACCATGCACCGGGATTGGAACTTCTGGCGGAAGTTCAGCGCCGGTTACACCGATCGGCGTCCGTCCGGCTCAAAACCTGGAAGATGATCGCTAAAAACGATCCGGCTCATCCCCGCGCTTCCGCGAATGTGCGGCGCCTTAAGAAGCAAGTCAAAGAAGAGCACCGTAAAACGAAGGTGAAACCAAAAGCAAAGTCTGCTAAAAAATCCAAAACGAAAGACAAACTGCAAGCTGTCGCCATGGCCGGGACTTTAGCTGCTCCGGAAGAACCGGAAGAGGAAGAGGTGATGCCTGTCGTTGAGGAACCGGAAGAAAAACCACGGAAAGGTTTCCAGGCCACCAAGTTGCCTGAAGAAGTGGACATCCCGGAAGATATTTTTGGCGAAACCGCACCGGAGGAAGAGGAAAACAAGGCAGAGGTTGAGGATGAGGTTAAGGTTGAAGAATCATCCTCTGAACAAGTGGAAGAATTCTTGGTAAGGGAAGAAACTCCTGAAGTTGAAGAAACAACCACGGAAGAACCACGGGAAGAAGAGTGGGAATCAGAGGCAAAGGTTGAAGAAGAAGTAAAGGAACAGGCCGCCGAATTTAGTGAAAAATCAGCGATAGCCAGAGCGCTCGCTGAGGAAAAAGCTATGGAAACCGAGGAAACCGCTCCTGCAGATGATGAATCCGAAGGAGTAGTTGAAGCAGAACTTGAACCGGAACCGCTGACTTTTGTGGATGAAGGTGAGGCAGAGGTTGAGCCTGAGCCTGAACCTGAAGCGGTTGCCTCCGAATCGGAGGATCAAGAATTACATTTTGCGGAAGAGACGACAGAATCGACTTCTGAAGTTGTAGAAGAGGAAGAAGCTGAGGATAAGATTGAAGCTGGCGATACTGCCACCGAATTAGTGGAAGAACCTATGGAAACGGAGGACTCCATAGAGGAAGAAACAGCAGAAGCTGAGGAAACACCCTCCGAAGAATTGATTGAAGAAGAACCGATCGCGGAAGAAAAGACAGAAGATGCAGCACAGGTTGAAGAAGAACTTGAAGTCGCCGAATCGGAAGAAGAATCATTGAATTTTGGGGATGAAGCTGCGGCGGTTGAGTCTGAGGTGGAAGAGAAGGATGAGGATGAGGTTGAGGATAAAGTTGAAGAACCGGAAGAAGTGGAAACACCGATAGCGGAGGAAACAACCTTGGCCGAAACCGGGGAAACGGTTGAAGATGAAAAGCCTGAGCCTAAATCCGAAGAAGCTATGGATCCGATCACCCGGTTTTTAACCCAGGATTTGGAAGAAGAAACACCTGCGGAAAAGGAAGAAGATTCGGAGTCGGAAGAAGCGGAAGAATTAAGTTTTACTGAGGAGCCGGAGGAATCCACCGAAGCAGCTGAACCATCGCAACCGCGGGAAGAAGAAAACCCGGAGGCCCCGCTGATCAATCCCAAACGGGCACCGCATCCCTTCCTGGAAGAACCCCAACCCACACCTGCATCGGAGAAACAACCGCTCAAGGTTAATCCGCGTATGGCCACGTTTACCATGGTTTCGGTTTTATCAAAACAGGGATTATTTCATCAGGCCCTGCAGGTTTTGGATATTCTGGAAAATAAAGGCGAAGATTCGTACCGCGTCATGATGGAGCGGAAGCGGATCCAACAGGCTCTCGATCAGGAAGACGAATCCTGATCACAAAGGAAAGCGATGAACAGCACGATCTATAAGAAGCGGCAGGATTCTCTGGCCGCTGAACTGGCAAACCAAAACCTGGACGGTATGTTAATTACCAATTTAACCAATGTCCGTTATTTGTCCGGATTTACCGGTTCTGCCGGAACCTGCTTTTTCAATGGACGCAAAAACATTTTTGTTACGGATGGCCGATACCAGGAGCAATCCCGCAATCAGGTTCATGGTTTTGAAATTTTAATCGGTAGCGGCGCTCACGAAAAGATTCTCTCGGAAAACAAGGCCATTCCCAACGGGATCAAGCTGGCTTTCGAAGGTGATGCAGTCAACGTGAACCAGTTTCAGCGCATGACGGACTTATTTCCCAAGGTGAAGTGGGAATCCACATCCCAAATTGTCGAACGGCTTATGATGGTGAAGGATACCAGCGAATTGGATGCCTTGCGAACCGCTGTGGAAATTACCGATCGTGTTTATGCGGAAGTCTTGCCCATGATCAAACCCGGAGTCACTGAAAAAACGATCGCCAACCAATTAGCTGCCCGTTATCGCGAATACGCGGACGGCGAGGCTTATGATTCCATTGTGGCCGCCGGCGCTCAGAGTGCTTTGCCTCACGCCGTTCCCGGCGATCGTGAAATCCGGCGCGGTGATTTCATTGTCATTGATGCGGCCTGTAAATACGCCGGTTATCACGCCGATATGACCCGTACACCGGTGATGGGTCCGGCGGCAGACTGGCAGAAAGAAATCTACGCTGTTGTTCTGGAATCGCAAACTAAAGCCTGTAATGCCGCCCAAGCCGGTTTGTCCTGTAAAGAACTGGATGGGATCGCCCGGAACGTGATCGTTAACGCCGGGTATGGCGATAAATATATCCATTCCACGGGACATGGATTGGGTTTGGAAATTCATACGCTCCCGCGAGTCAGCGCTCAGAGCGAGGATATTCTGAAGGAAAACCACGTGGTCACGATTGAGCCGGGAATTTACCTGGAAGGCAAAGGCGGCGTCCGCATTGAAGACGATATTGTGATCGGGAAGGATTCATCCGAAATCCTGAACAGGACGTCCAAAGAATTAGTCGTGTTATAACCGGACCGGAATTCTCCGGCAAAAGACCATGAATGACATTTATTCCGTTCCTGAACTTTACGACGCATTTCATGGCGATAAATCCGATGATATACCGCTGATCCTTTCCCAGGCGAAATCCGCCGGATCGGAGGTGTTGGAGTTGGCCTGCGGAACCGGGCGGTTGGCCATTCCATTGTGCGAAGCGGGTTTTCAGTATACCGGATTAGACTTAAGCGAATCTTATATAAAACTTGCTTCCCAAAAATTGAAATCACGCAACCTCACCGGAACCGTTCAGGTCGCGGACATGCGGACTTTTGACCTGCAGCAAAAGTTCGATTTTATTTTCGTTGGTTTCAATTCTTTTCTGCATCTGCTTTCGGATGAAGATGCAATCCAATGCCTGACCCGGGTTTGCGATCATCTCAAACCGGGTGGCCGTTTCCTCATGGATATTTTTGTCCCAAATCCGGAATTATTGTTTCGTGATCCGGACAAGTTGTACCCTGTAAAAACCTTTGATCATCCTTTCGGCGGGAAATGCCAGATCCGGGAAAAGTCGGTGTATGAACCGGAAAATGAAATTCTCTCCGTAGAATGGTATTTTTATCGCGACGGTGAAGATAAACCTGATCCTTATGATTTTAAGATGCGCATTTTATTTCCGGACACTGTTGAAAGGCTGATCACAGAATCCGGGTTAACCATTCTCGAAAAACTGGGTAATTATAACGGCGATCCGCTGACACCGGAAAGTCCGCTCCAAATTTCGGTGTGCAGCCTGTGATCAAGACAATATTTTTCGATATTGGCGGTGTGCTTGTGGATCTTCACCCGGAACGAACCGGGGAAATCATGGAGGAAGTCACGGGACTTCCGGCGCACCAGATTGAGGATATCTTTCCATACGAAGCGCACCACGAATACGAACGGGGACATTTGGACGATCACCGGTTTTTTGAAGCAGTGAAGAATACACTTCCGGATTCATTGGAACTAAAAGAGGCTGATTTTTGGAAAGCCTGGATGGCGATGGTTGGGAAAGCAAAGCGGACCGCAAGCTGGATTCCAAGACTTCGCGAATCCGTTCCGGTGTGGCTGCTATCCAACACCAATCGATATCATGTGGAGCACCTGTTACCTGATTACTCCTTTTACCGGAATGTGGACGGATCAATCTTTTCATTCGAAACCGGGTTTCGAAAACCGGAACCGGGTATTTTTATGGAAGCGCTTCGCCGCTGCAATCTTCAACCGGATGAAGCTGTGTTTATTGATGATTTGGAAACGAATGTTTGTGCGGCTGCCGAATTGGGGATCAAGGCCGTTCAATTTGTTTCACCGAGACAGTTAGCTACCGAATTGCAATCACTGGGATTTTCCGTTGAGTGAATTTCAACATCAGGGCGACGCGAAAAAGCAGTTCGTGCAGGAGATGTTCGACGACATTTCGCCGCGCTATGATTTCCTCAACCATTTCCTGAGCTTTGGGATCGACATCTATTGGCGGCATCGCCTGATCCGGTCCATACCCGATCCAAAGGGTTTCCCTATTTTGGATGTGGCCACCGGAACCGGGGACGTGGGAATCGCCATCAAACGGTATTATCCATCGGCCCGCGTGATTGGTCTGGATTACGCCTACCGGATGACAACGCGCTGTCTTGAAAAAATCGATGAGCGGCGAATATCCGATTTTGAAGTCCTCCAGGGCGATGGCGAAAAGTTGCCCTTTCCGAATGCGTCAATGGCTGCTTTGACGATCTCATTCGGATTCCGAAATATCGGGCATTACGACGAAGCGCTGCGTGAATTTCACCGAATTTTGATTCCCGGAGGCAGTTTGCACATCCTGGAATTTGCGGAACCGGAAGCGCCGATTTTCGGTCCTGTTTATGCATTTTATTTCCACCGAATCCTGCCGCGGATCGGAGCCCTGTTTTCCCGGTCCGATGCCTATCGCTATCTCCCGGAATCGGTGGACCATTTTCCGCCCCGCCCCCAATTACGCTCCATGCTGGCCGACAGCGGATTTGAAGAAGTAAGAATTCGTAATCTTACCTTCGGTACCGTCACCTTGATCACCGCACAAAAATGGGAAAAAGTAGAAAATGTTTCATAAATGCTTATGGACTTCCCTGATTCTGGGTTTGCTTGGCGGGCAAACGCTCCCCCCTCAAAATATCTGGACGGCGGTTAACCCGGAACGGCTTTATTCCATCTCCGGTATTGCGGTTTATCAAAATGAGATTTGGGTCGTCCACGATAACAAAGCACCGGGTCAGCCTCGTTTGGGACAAATCAAAGTGAACGGTGGTACGGCCCTCTATAAACCGATTAACTGGCCGGGAGCGCTCCTGCCGTTTGATCTGGAAGATATGGCGGTGTGGCCCGACGGAAAGCAGGTTGCGGTTCTGGAAAGCGCCGGGAAAGTAACATTGCTAAAATCGGATTCGGACGGGAGCTTGAAAAGGATCCGGCATTTTGACCTGGAACGGGAGTCCTCTACACAGAATTTTGAATCCCTGTCCTTTTTTAGTGCGGGGACAAAGACCTACGCCTTTTGGGCAACCCGCGGTAGTGACAGTACCGCTTCAGCGATTTACTGGGGCGTGATTCCGGACCTTAGCAACACCGTGGAAATACAAGGTTCAACTATTTTCAAAACACCCTGGCCGGAACTTAATGTGCGGCACATATCATCAATGGACATTGGACCCAAGGGCTGGATCTGGATCGCTTCCGATTCCGATCCCGGTGATGATGGTCCATTTGCATCGGCAGTTTATCTGATTGGCAGAGTCGATGGTGACCGGCACGGGGTTCATGTGAAACTGTTTACAAAACCGGAATACTCGGAACGATTTCCCGGGCATAAGATCGAAGCTGTGGTTCGTAACAATCGGGGACTTCTGGTTGGAACCGATGATGAAAATTTGGGCGGAGCCATACGTTTTATCGATACAAGACAGGAGAAATAATGAAAAGAATTATCGTTTTATTTACGTTTTTCAGTTTGATGTTTGCCCAGGGAACCTGGATGGTATCCGGCCGGACGCATCCCGAATTGCATTGGTCGACATTATCGTCAGAACATTTCAATATTCACTATCATCAGGGGTTGGAAGAGATGGCCCAAAAAGGGCTGTCGATTGCGGAACAGTGTGAACCGATCCTGATGAAACAGCTTGATCTCAAGTCCATGCCAAAAGTAGACATCACCTTTACAGCGGAAGACGAGATCATGAACGGCTTTGCACTATGGACCAACACTATTTTTATTTGGGTGGATCAGAATGATGCAGCGCTGTGGCTGGAGGATCAAAAATGGCTTTACCAGGTGGTGGCCCATGAATTGCAGCATGTGGTTTTCTTTAACGCTCAGCGATCTTCCTGGCTGCCGGATCCGTGGAACTATTTATTCTCCGGAACACCAGGTTGGTTTGTGGAAGGTTTAGCGGAATACATGACGGAGCACTGGCGGCCCTATCGCGCCGATCTGTCGCACAAAGTTCATTTCCTCAAGGATGAAGCCGCAAACATGGACCCACATCACGATGGATATTCCAAGCTACTGTATTTGGCGGATCGTTTTGGCGATTCAACGATTGTGAAGATTATTCACTATCGGACGAATCTGAAAACGGCGGATTTTAAAAAGGCATTCAAAAAATTTACAGGTATATCCGTTAGTCAATTCAATGAAGACTGGCGTCGCCAGATGAACACCTATTATTACGGCTATCGGGCGCAAAAAGAAGCGATCGAAGAAGTAGGTAAAACGGTACCGTTTCCGGTGAAGGAACAGAATAGTTTCAAGATGGCGCCGGACAGCAATCGCATCGCGATTATCAGCAAGCGTTCATCGGACCAATTTGATCAGTCTCTGATGATTGCCACCCGGGATACCAGCAAACCAAAGCCGGGATTCTTCAGCAAAATCAAGAAGAAGGTTAAGGATAAAAAAGAGAAGAAGCCCAAAAAGAAGAAAGTTCGCTGGAAAACCAAAGAAGTGGATTACGGACGATTCCATACCACCATGAGTTGGTCCCCGGACGGAGAAAAACTGGCTTACGCGAAATATCATTACGGGAAGGATCAATCGTTGGTCTGGGACATCCGGGAAGCGGATTTCTCCGGGAAAAAACCGAAGTTCCGCTGGCTTACTACATCCGGTCGGGCGTTGCATCCCGCCTGGTCACCGGATGGCTCCACATTGGTTTATGTGGAACACCGGCTCAGTGTTTCAAACCTGATGACTATGAACGTGGAATCGGGTGACGAACAAAAGCTGACTAATTTCACCAAAGATACCCAGATCATGGATCCGCGTTGGAGTCCGGATGGGCAACGAATCGCCATGGCCCTGGCCGGCCCGGATGGAAAACTGGATATTGCTGTTTTAAATATCGCTTCCGGTGCGATTCAAAAAGTAACGGCCCATGAAGAAGCCGACTACCAGCCGGTTTGGAACCTGGACGGTAGCCATATCACCTACACGTCGCATTTTGGTGCCGATTCCCTGAATTCCGCTCCCAACTTGTTTACCGTGGATTTGTCCACCGGGAATTCGATCCGGAATACGGATGTGGGCGATGCGATCTGGAGTCTGCAGCGTACGCCAAAAGATTCCACCATTCTGGCAACGACGTTACCTGATCTGGATTCGGTGCGAGTGGTGGAAGTCGATCCAAATCGGGCGGCGCATACGGAACGTTTGTCGCTTCGGACTCATTACACGGAATGGCAAACACATCATCCCACCACACTACTCACAGGAATCGATCCATCGAAACCCATTGAGCCGGTAACGAACGGTCGGTACAAACCATTCCGGAATCTGCATCCGATGATGTACCTGGCTTTACCTTATCTGGATGGCCGTGGAGTGTTTGGCGCCACTGTTTTTGCTGACGCCATGTACCGGCACATTTTTGAATTGATGGGCGGAGTTCCCTGGGCGGGGCCGGGCAAACCCTGGGCGTTGTTGTCCTATGTAAACGGAGCCGGGCGTTTTCCCTGGGGTCTCAATTATTTCTGGAATTCCCGCTGGGATTTCCGGTATTACGATCAAAGTGTCAGCGGATTGCTGGAGCAGATTGACGGCCTTGAGTTGTTCGCTGCCTGGCCGCTGAATTTTGGTCAGTCCCTGAGCAGCAATCACAGCGTGATTTTCCGCCTGGGATTAACAAATCGCCGGCCGGATGCCCTATCCGATTCACTGGATACAACTACGGGTAATTACATTCCCCGCAATCCCGGTTATTCCAAAGATCTGCCGATCCCGGAAGCCGGCCGTGAAGGGAAACTGACTTTGGGATATCGTTGGTTGAACCGGCGCCCAAACCGGCAGAATTCCATCCTGCCTAATCAGGGATATGGTTTGGAAGCACGAAGCATCTTTGCCAGCAAAGCGATTTATGGCGATTTTTCTTACACCCGTTTGGAATTCGACAGTTTTGTTAATCTACCTGTCGGTAAAGGACCGGCATTTTACTTCCGGTTGAAGGGCCAGGCGATGAACGGTCGTCCGGCTGCGCAGGATTCACTGGGATTGACTCGTGACCCCAATATTTACCTTCCCACCGGAATTCTGGACGCCGGGATATTTGCGTTTGTAGAAAGCAACAACCCGCGCGGATGGAATGGTGTCCGATTGGGAAACCGCCTTGTGTTTGGTACTGCGGAATTCCGAATCCCGTTGATTCCGCAACTTCCGGTAAATATCCTTGGTTTGACATTGGGTTCCCTAACCGGAGCGCTTATCACCGATTTTGGGAATGCCTGGAATTCGGGGCAATCGCAAGCATCGTGGATTGTGACAACCGGTTATGAAGTAAAGATCGGAATCCAGGCCGGGAAATCGCCGTTGGTTTTTGTGGCGGTCGGTAAAGCGCAAACGCAGGAAGACTGGCGGGCAAAGATTAAACCGGAACCGTATGCACGATTGGTTTTGATCAATCCGTTCTGATGGGAAAGATGCGATCCGGCGGTGGCCGGATGGCATCTTTAAAGCCTTTGTTTTAGTTGATCAGGCAAGGCCGCTCACTCCGCTGCTTCTGTTTTAAGGATGCCATCTCTCGGAAGGGATGGCATCCTGGTTTCATTT
>CAZJWP010000054.1:0-14709 GCA_964549745.1 uncultured bacterium
CTGCTCCGGGTTTTTTCCAATGCCAATGTAAATGGTACGATCTTCGAAATGCGGATTCTGGCAGAAGGTATTGTTGGGAATCCTAATATAACCGAAAACAATATTCGGACGAACTATGGATATATTGGAGATACGGGGCAACTTCCACCAACCTTAAGGGATCTGACCTCGAATGTGTCTAGTGTTACGGGTTGGGACGGCCCTTATATTGACCTTGGATTCTCCGATGATCCCGATTACTACCTTACTGATGCATGGGGAAACAGCTATGTATATGTAATTCCCTCCAATCCGGCACAAGCGCCCGTGATCTATACTCCGGCCGATGGGGACACGTTAACTCAAAAAATTGGAAACAGTGTCAATGAACTATTGAATAACGCGATAAAAATCAGATTACTCAATGCAAAAAATGTGGAAGTCAGTGATGTTTCCGGCGGTGTGGACATAAAGTATGCGGGTTCATATCACTCCATGACATACGATGCAAATAACGGATTTTACACGCTTTCCGTCCCTATTGGAATTCATTTAGTTCGGGCGATATCGGCAGGAGACACCGTATATAAATCCGTTTCAGTCTCACCGGGAAATCGAACCAGTAATGAAAACATCGAAATCAATGTTTTTGCCAGTTATGGAAACGTTACGTATGTAGCAGGTTCGGCTGTCATCGAAACGTCCACGCAAAATGAAGTCTATTTTGATATTCACAATTCCGGCGCAACCACAATGCCGATCAATAAAATGACCCTGACCTGGACAGCAGGAACACAGGATTGCTGGAATTGCGCTACTCCATACCTGGATGAAGTGGATGTTTCCGGCACTCAGCACTGGAAATGGAATGTAGAAAGTACCGCCCTGTCCCCCAGTGGTTCACAAATCGTACTGGGTACCAAAGTTCAGGTTTACAGCGGTGACATGACCTTGGGACCATTTATTTTTATGGACGCGGCGGACGGAACCGGTTCCGCCGTCGATATGCGGGGTACAAGTTTTGAAATTCTCCTTCAATCGCAAACCGCACCAACACAAACGATCGATTTTGCAACTACCGGCGTCTGCGCCGATCCAAATCTTTCTCTGACTGGTTCCATCACCAGTGATGCCACCAGTATTTACATTCCATTACAAAATACCGGTTATATCAACGTAGAATTAAATAGTATTCAGGTCCGTTCAAATATTTCCGGTTCTACAGCTTATGTCGATGGAGTTTTTCTGGATGCTTCAACCGTATGGCAGGCCAATGCTGTTGCCTGTGGTTCCGTCTCACGGCAAAGAGTGGACAGCAATATTGAATCAACAATTACCTTTACATCCTGTAGTTATACCAATCCTACCTGGACATCTAACCAAACACAATCATTTCAATTGCTTATGTACCAAGGCAGTTCCGGGACAACACCGGTGACCGGCGGGTTTTCCGGAACCGTTTTTGATTTTACGCTAAACTATTCCTGCGGAACAGCTCAAACGCTTTCAGTCCCGATTCCATAGCATCGAGAACTGTGGAAGATCACATTCCGCTAATTACATACCAGAAGACAATGGCGTAGATGCCGGTGATAACTAACAACACCCACAATGGGTATTTACGTTCAAAAAATAGTTTCTTTAATCCGGTCGCAGATTCATCAGACGACATATGTATCCTCCCTCAAAAAGATTGAATGAATAATTGTACAGATGAAACTCCAGGAATGCAAGCGGTTCCTGTTGAATACAATAACTCAGATACATTGAAACTCATTGATTTATTAAGTAATATCAAAAGGGCTTAATCCCCAAATAACATTACCTATTATAGAGGTCAACTGTGGAAAATGACTACCTAAACGACCCTGAATTTCAGGATCTTATCAGACAATACCTCGATTTTCTAAAGAATGCTTTGCCGGGAATCAAATCCGGACTGGAAGATAAGAACTTCCTTGAAGTTCAGAAATTCGGTCACAACATGAAAGGAAGCGGCGGCGGATACGGTTTGGACGAATTCTCTGAATTCGGAGCGCAGATAGAAAAAGCCGCCATGGTTCAGGACCAACTTACTTTGGAAACCCTTTTAAGCTCATTTGAGCGGAAACTGGAAGAGACTTTTACACGATTTGCTAAGTGACAGGAAGTCTACTTAACGCTTTTAAATCAGGAATGTGATATTCATGCAAAATACTGTTAAAGTACTTATTCTCGAAGATGATCATTTTTTTATCACGCCAATTAAATACCATTTGGAAAAAGCCGGATATACTGTTTTCGTGCTGGATGTTTTGGAAAATGTGGAATCCGCACAGGAAATTGTGTTCCAACATGAACCTAACCTTATTTTATGCGATATCCAGATGCATCCCAATGGATTTGAAATCTTGAGAATAATCAAGAGTCATTCACAGTTAAGACTTATCCCCTTCATATTTCTCACGGGCATTGAATCTTTACCGGAGCGAATTCGCGCTTATCTTGGCGGTGTAGACGATTTTATTATAAAGCCAATCGACCGTGATGAAATGCTGGCTAAAATCAGCTCCATTTTGAAGAGACAGGATGATCTTGAGCATGCCATTTATCTGGACCCGTTGACGCAGATATATAATCGACGATTTTTTCAGAAAGAATTACTGCGGCAAATCAAACTCCATCGCCGCCATGGCGATAGTTTTACGCTGGTGCTTCTCGATCTGGATCACTTCAAAGTAGTCAACGATACTTACGGACATACTTGCGGCGACCAGGTGCTGATCGCTTTTACCCGTTTTATCCAAAACAATATTCGCACAACCGATATTCTTTCTCGATGGGGCGGTGAGGAATTCTTCCTGATCATGGAAAGATCCAAAGCTGATGGTGCATTGAAAACCGTCCAGGGTTTGTTGGACAATCTCCAGAAAGAAGTCAAAGTCAAATGGAATGACGAAGAAGTCTGTTTTACTTTCAGCGCCGGTATTGCCCAATTCCCAACCGACGGCGAAAATTCGGAATTATTGGTTGAAATCGCCGATAAAGGTTTATACAAAGCTAAAGAAAACGGTCGGTGCCGGGTAGAGATCGGCGCCTCCTGATTGCTCAGGAAGCTAACCGATTACCGGTATTCGGTTCCCACTCCACCTTAATTTTACCTTCTGCCATTTTTAAGTCTACATCCCTCGTCTCCGGGTGCTTTAACATTGTTCCGGATAATGGCGCTAATATTTCCCGTTTGATCAGCCTTTGGATTGGACGTGCTCCGAATTCAGCGTCAAATCCACTGGTTGCCAGATAATCAACAACTTCAGGTTCAACGGTTACGTTCATTCCCTGGGATTTCACCTGGTCCATCACACGATTCAGTTGAAGCTGGACAATTTCCCGGATTACCGTCCGGTCCAAATCGTTGAATCGAATGATCTCATCAATTCGGTTCAGAAACTCAGGCCGGAAAACCGACTTCAATTCCGTTTGCGGCAGGTTGGATGTCATAATGATAATCGTATTTCGGAAATTCACCGTCCGGCCTTTGGTATCGGTGAGTCGGCCGTCATCCAAAATTTGTAACAGGATATTCAGCACATTGGGGTGTGCTTTCTCGATTTCATCAAATAATATAACCGAATATGGACGGCGCCGGATTTTTTCAGTCAGTTGACCGCCCTCATCGTATCCCACGTATCCCGGCGGCGCTCCAATCAATTTGGCAACGGAATGCAATTCCATATATTCACTCATGTCAATTCGAACCAGGGCGCGATCATCATCAAACAATGCTTCAGCCAATGCTTTGGCGCTTTCGGTTTTCCCTACACCTGTGTTTCCGGTGAAAAGGAAGGTCCCTAATGGCCGGTGTATATCCAATACACCGGTCTTTGACATGCGTATCACGTCCGATATTTTTTCCAGTGCCTGATCCTGACCAATCACTCGATGACGCAATTGATCTTCCAGATGCAGCAATTTTTCCTTTTCACCACTGAGCATTTTTGAAGCGGGAATCCCTGTCCATTTGGACACGATCTCCGCTACATCGTTTTCATCCACTTCCATTTTAAGGAAATGATGTTCAAGCGTGATCCGGTCTGTCGCTTCTTCGATTTCTTTTTCCAGCTTCGGAATATCATCATACAAGATTCTGGCTGATGACTGGTAATCCCCTTCGCGTTGTGCTTTTTCACTTTTATACTGCAATCGCTCAAGCCGGGATTTCATTTCCTGGATTTGATTAACCGATTCTTTCTCCTTTTCCCAAATGGTTGTCAATTCTTTCAAATCGGATTTGAGATCACTTATTTCTGTTTTCACTTCGTCCGATCTTTTCCGGGACACGACGTCCTTTTCTTTTTTCAGCGCTTCTCTTTCCACTTCCAACTGAAGCAATTTTCGCCTCTTATCGTCGATCTGTGCTGGTGCGGAATTCATCTCAATCTTGAGTTTGGCGGCAGCTTCATCCATCAGATCCACTGCTTTATCAGGTAAAAAACGATCGGTAATGTACCTATCCGAAAGTGTGGCAGCGGCAATGAGAGCGGCATCTTTTATATGCAATCCATGATGGATTTCGTACTTATCCTTTATTCCGCGTAAAATTGTGATTGTGTCTTCCACATCGGACTCGGCGATGAATACTTGTTGAAAGCGGCGTTCAAGCGCAGCATCTTTTTCAATATATTTCTGGTATTCATTCAGTGTCGTTGCACCGATGACTTTCATCCGGCCGCGCGCCAATTCCGGCTTGATCATATTGGATACGTCCATCTGCCCTTCCACATTCCCGGCGCCTACAATCATGTGTAATTCATCGATAAACAAGACGATTTCACCGTCACTTTCGACGATCTTTTTTACAAAATTCTTAAGTCTTTCTTCAAATTGTCCGCGATACATCGCACCAGCCACCATGGCGCTCAAATCCAATGCAATCAATCTTTTTTGTTTCAAATTTTCAGGAACGTCACCCTCTACAATCCGTTTGGCTAAACCTTCCACTACGGTTGTTTTCCCTGTTCCCGGTTCCCCGATTAATACCGGGTTGTTCTTCGTTCTCCGGGTTAAAATTTGAATCATACGGCGAATTTCATTTTCGCGCCCGATCACAGGATCGATTTTCCCCTGCCGGGCTAACTCCGTTAAATCGACACCATATTTTTCCAGCGGATTGACGCCTTCTTCAGGATTGAATTGTTGTTGTGTGTTCATTTGTTTTCTCCTTCCGCTGAGCGCGCTTCTACAATTGTGCCTGGTGATCTGCTTTGCCATATTGCTCCGAATACCGGTCAGTTTGACGGCGCCCGTTTCATCCTGGCAGCCAAACGGCCATATTGGCGTAACAACAATGGAGTTCCTGTACCAATTATTCCTGTTTCCTGATATTTGGAACGCTTAATTCGTTACACGCCCCGTCTAATAAAATTTCCATTTTCCTGACAACCTTTTCCTTGTTCGGTTCGTCGAATCAAAAGCATTTTCAAAGGCTTATTTATCACCATAAAATCGTGAGAACACAAATGAAAAGATCATTGCACTTAACCTGGATTTTTGTCCTCGTTTTTCTTTCTGCACTGTTTGCAGATAAACCAACCACTCTCAAACGTTCGGAAATACCGGCTGAATACAAATGGGATTTGACCGATATTTATGCCGATTGGGATGCCTGGCAGGCTGACTATGATAAACTTCAAGACCTCATGGATCAGTACGCTGCATTAAAGGGAACCCTGAATAGTGGACCGGATGCTTTACTAAAAGCGTTTCAACTTTCCGATCAATTAGGAATCCTGGCTGATAAAGTCTATCATTATGCTTCATTGAATCGCGACGTTGACAGCCGGAACAATGATGTTGCAGCGAAGCTTCAACAGGTACAGATCCTGTTTTCAAAATTTGGAACGGCCACAGCCTGGTTTGACCCTGAACTTTTATCCATCCCGTGGGAAACGCTTTCTAAGTGGCTGGATAGCGCCCCTGATTTAGCCCCTTATCGTTTTTCCCTTGAAGATTTGCATCGCCAGCAGAGCCACGTCCTTGATGAAGAAGGTGAACGGTTACTTTCCTACTTTTCCCGTTTTAATTCTACGCCGCGATCCATCCATGCTGAACTATCGACATCGGATATCAAATTCCCCGATGTTGTTTTGGCCAACGGAGATACGGTGACAGTTACGCCCGGGGAATATCATCTGATCACCAGCACCAATCGCAATCAGGCGGATCGACGCCTGGCTTTCGAAACCCGGAACGGATTGTACAACGCCAACATTAATACTTACGCAGCTATATATAACGGAATCTGCCAACGGGATTGGGCCGTCGCACAGGCGCGGAATTATTCATCCTGTCTCGGGGCAGCCTTGGATGGTGACAACGTGCCAATGGATGTTTATCTCAATTTAATTGAAGAAGTGAGAAAAGGGACGGAACCTTTGAAACGTTACCAGGAATTACGGAAAAAGGCCCTGGGTCTGGATGATTACCATCTTTACGACAGTGGTATTCCTGTCGTTGATTTTGACAAGAAATACGATTACAGCGAAGTTGAGAAAATCATCGAAAATGGTGTCAGCGTTCTGGGATCTAACTACGAAAAACGACTGAAGAAAGCTTTTGAAGGCGGTTGGGTTGATGTGTATGAAAACGAAGGTAAACGAAGCGGCGCTTATTCTGCCGGTGTTTACAGTGTTCATCCATACATGCTGCTGAATTACAGCGACACGATGGAAGACATGTTTACCGTCGCCCACGAAATGGGACACACGATGCATACCATGTATGCAAATGAATCTCAGCCCTATGCAACTTCTGATTATACCATCTTTGTAGCCGAAGTGGCTTCCACAACCAATGAAGCTTTATTGCTGAACTACCTGATGAAAAACACAACCGATCCCAAAGAACGCATCGCTCTGCTTTCCCGTGCGATTGACAACATCTCCGGTACGTTTTACACCCAGGTTATGTTTGCTGATTTTGAGCTTCAAGCCCACCAATTAGCTGAACAGGGTAAACCGATCACCGCTGATGTTTTGAACGGTATTTATCGGCAATTACTGAAGGATTATTACGGGGATGCCGTCGCTCACGACGATTTATACGATATTACTTGGGCTCGCATTCCACATTTCTACTTTGCACCGTTTTACGTCTATCAGTACGCGACCTGTTTTGCTTCCTCAGCCAAGATTGTGTCGGATATTGAAGACGCCGGTCGTTGGTCACAGAAAAAAGTCGTTAACCGCTATTTGGATCTGCTAAAATCCGGTGGAAGCGATTATCCAATGGAAGAGTTAAAAGCGGCCGGAGTCGATCTGTCGAAGCCGGGAACGATCCAGTCCGTTCTGGATGAAATGAATTCGCTGGTTGATCAGTTTGAGGCGGAAGTCAATAAACTCTAAACCTTGAAGGCGCCCGGATTTTCCGGGCGCTTTTTTTTCCCTATTTTTTATCCCGATATAGAGAAAACCATCCCGCTATCGGGATAATTTATTAGGAACCACGGGATTTTCCCGCGGGACTCCATTTGTGGAGCGGATTTCCGTAACAAATTGCTCCAGTTTCTGAACCATTGCTTCGCTGTGTGTATCTGAGTTAGTTCCCATATCTATATACCTGGCGTTTGGAAGCATGGATTCCATGATCTTCAAATTCCCCGGTTCATGCATTACATCGTTGGCTCCGCCGAAAATAAGTACCGGGATGGATATATCAGGTAAACGATCCCAAACCGTATAACGTCCCAGTTCACGCGCTCCTCGTTTTAACCGGGTCGGATTCGCCTCATCCAGAGCCACACTGTACTTTTCATATTGCGCCCGGTCATGTTCTACATCCAACCGAAAGGTGCGGAGATACCATTTCACAAACGGTTTAAATCCCGCATATAATCCGGTGGGGAAACAAGCGATCAACGCTTTGCCCCATAGTGGAATTCTGAATTCGGCATTCGGGCCGACTAAACCCAGAGCAAAGGGTGGTTTCTTTAAATGGTGCATTACTTCCAAGATAGCCGTGGCTCCGAGGGAACTTCCAAACCACAATGTTTTTTCCGGGTCTAATTTCATCTGTTCGGAAATTTGGATTAAATCTTGGGCCAATGCATCCGCGCCAAACGATGCACTATCATCGATTTCGGCTGAGTTCTTTTCTCTCGTTTCCAGGTAAAAAACCGACCATCTTTTTGTCATCTCCCGCAGAACAGTTTTCCAACCTGCCATTCGTGAAATCCAACCCGGAACGAAATATACGGTCATGTTACTGGGTTGGGGTGGTTCAAACCGGTAGGCTTGCAGGATGACATCATGATCCACCGAACATTTTATCGGCTCCACAGTCGCGCCGTCGGCACAATAAGCTTTTAGATCGTCCATATTTGTCATGCTACAATCTTCAAGGCATTGGGCAATACGTTGTATCGAACCGGTGTCGTACCGGCAACCTGGCCATCTGCTTCCACAACCATCGGGGTAGCAGTTGATACAGCGAGGGATTGAATTTCTTCATAGTGTGCTTCCGGAAATGTGAGAACATTCCCCGTATAAAGCGCTGGAATTAACCGGAGTAATCGTCTTCGCTTTACACCGTCAATCCAGGCAATGGCCAATTTCCCATCATCCTGATCCGGTGATTGGCCATAATACATCCCGCCGCCGAAATATGCGGTTTTAAAGACAGTTAGATTCGAAAATCGGGTTTGAATCCCCGGTTCATCATCCAGCGTTAATTTTACCTCACTCGGGATATGTTCTTTAATCGCCTGCAATCCGGCAAGGATCGCGGCTCCGTCAACCGACAAACGCTTGAGCCACAATGAGGGTCCGGACATTGAATTAAAAATATCGTTGGCCTGACTGATAACCCCGATACTTGAATTATTTGCGAAATAATGCAGCGTCGTCTCCTGATTATCATTCTCCAACTCAATTTTCCCAATATCAATCTGATTTATCTCATCGCTTAGTATTTTCTCCATACTGGATCGGCCGCTGTTGAATTTTTTTTCAAAATCGCAACTGCTTCCGGCAGCTAAATAAAGCCAAACACTATCCGGTTTTAAATTTTTCCCATCTTGAAAAACGCCATTTATGGCCTCATTAAATGTACCGTCTCCTCCAACAATTCCTATGCGATCAACTTTACCTTTAATCCAATCTCTGATAATCTCCGTTGCATGTCCGGGATATTCGGTTTTCCGGACATCATAGGGAATCTGTTTCGAATCAAGTTCTCCTTTGAGATCATTCCACCGTTGTTCACCCCGATACCCGCCGGCGGCGGGATTCCAGATAATCTTTAGCGCATGAAAAGGATATTCGGATGTCATTGAATATACTCCGGAAAGCTATTCACAAATCTGTAGTTGCAGCGAATCTTTCGTCTATGAACCTAATTATGAGTTTAATTCCCGAATTCGATCCAGTAACACCGCCTGTTTGACCGGTTTGGCAAAATAATCGTCACATCCCGCTTTGAGACAGCGTTCACGATCCGTAACAAACGCATGCGCTGTTAGAGCAATCACCGGGATATGTTTCCATTGATCGGAGTTCCGCATGTCTTTCACCAATTGGAGACCGTCCTCCTGCCCGGCCAGCGTTACATCCAATAAAACGGTCTTTGGTTCAACCTTTTTTAACAAGTCTTTCGCTTCCTTAACGCTCACCGCATAGTAAAGATGGTATCGTGATTTTAAGAAATACTCCATCAATAACTGAGTTGATGGATCGTCTTCCACCACAATCACCGAACCTAAGAATCCATCAGATTCCGGCGATTCGATTTCCAGGGCGTTTTCTGACCCAGGCACTTCCTCTTCTACAAGAGGCTGAAATTCCAATCGGAATGTCGTACCCACATCCTTTTCACTTTCCACTGAAATTTGAACCCCATTCATATCAAGACAACGTTTAGTAATAGATAATCCTAAACCAAGTCCCTGGAATTTTTTTGTAAATCCTGTGCTTTCCTGGGAAAAAACATCATACATATGTTCCATGTAATCACTAGATATACCAATACCCGAATCTTTGATATATAAAGCATAATTCGATTCTTCAGTTTTGAGATGGAGTTTTATCGTACCGGAAGGTGTATACTTAATTGCATTGTCGACCAGGTTGGAGATGGCTTTAAGAAGGCTCTCTTTGTCTCCATGAACCATCGGCCGTTGAATTTCGGAAAGATTTAATAAATCCAAATCCCGCATTTTAATCGTTTGTGAATGCTCTTTAATAACCTGGGATATCAAATCATTCAAATTCAAATCTTCCGGTTTAAGGGAGAACGTCCCTGCTTCAATTTGTGAGATATCAAGAATTTCATGAACAGTGCGCATCAGCCGTTCACCGCTGGCTTGAATAATATCAATCACCTCATCCCGTTCTTCATCTGATGACAGGTCCTGGTCTTTTCTTAATAGTTCGACAAATCCAAGGACGGAGTTCAGGGGTGTTCTGATTTCGTGTGACATATTTGCCAGGAAGAGTGTCTTCACCCGCTCACCTTCCTGAGCACGGAGTAAAGCCTCCTCTAATCGCTGCCGGTCCCTTTCCCGGTCTGAAATGTCGTGAATTAAACCTGAATAAACCGGTGTGGCATCTTCCCCGGCTTTAACGGCTTTAGATGTTATTAAACATGTAATGGTCGATTCATCTTTTTTTCGAAGGTCAACTTTATAATCGCGCACAAAGCCATTATCCTTCATTAACTGAATAAAATTCTCGCGATCCTGCCTATCAGCATATAATTGTCCGGCATTAAGTCCCAACAACTCATCACGGGAATATCCCAGGAGTGATTCTCCGGCAGGATTGATATCCAAAATTCTTCCGTCGGGTGTACTTAAATAAATGGTATCCAGTGATTCTTCAAATAATGATCTGAATTTAGCTTCGCTTTCTTCCAGTTTTGCTAAAGTAGCTTTCTTCTCCGTTATATCCTCTTTTACAGCAAGAAAATGTTGAATTTCACTGTTTGAGTCAACCACCGGAGCGATGATGGTATGTTCCCAGTACAATGTACCGTCCTTCTTTTTATTGTAAAATTCACCATCCCAGACCTTCCCGCTTAAGATCGTTGACCAAAGCTCCTTGTATTCCTGATCCGTGGTATTCCCGGATTTTAAAATATTCGTATTCTGACCTATCGCCTCTGAACCGGACCAACCCGTTACTTCAGTAAACTTGGGATTTACGTATTCGATATTTCCATTCAAATCTGTGATTACGATACTGGATATACTTTGTTGAACCGCTTCACTTAAAATTTGGATTTCACTTTCGGCTTGTTTCAATGGAGTAATATCTACGGCAGATACCTGAAAGGCATTCTCCCCTTTGTATTGGATCGGCGTTGAGGATACTAATGCATATAATGTGGAACCATCCTTGCGGATTAATTTTTCTTCCACGATTGGGACGGGTTTTCCGGTTTTTGCCATTTCTATAATTCGTGCTTTGGCATCATCTTTGGAATCAGGATGCATAACATCCAGAACCGGCTTACCTAAGAGGTCATCCCAGGATTGATAACCTAACATTTTTACGGCTTCCATATTGATGAATCGCCAGACACCTTCCGCATGAATTCCGATTCCCACCGGCGCCTGATCAACTAACTTCCGGTAACGGGCCTCACTTTCCCGCAACCATATCTCGTTTTGCTTCCGTTCATCGATATCCCGCGTAATAGATAAAATATGGGGCTCACCCTTCATATTAATTACTCTGGCCGACATGAGTCCGGTATGAATCCTCCCATCTTTGAATCTGAACTTGGCTTCCAAATTGTTGTAGACTCCATTTTTCATTAGACCGTCCACCAATCGTTTCCGGTCTTCAGGATTATACCAAATATTTATTTCATGAGAGGTTTTACCATCGACGTCTTCCCATGTAAAACCTGTTATAGCCGTAAATCCTTCATTAATTTCTACATACATTCCGTCGGAAAGCCGGTTGATATTGACCGCATCCGGACTGGTTTTGAAAGCCATACGAAATTTTTCTTCCGAAAACCGAATTGTTTCATAGGCTATCCGTCGCTCCAATTCGGCCCCTGCCCGGACCGCAAATACTTTTAGCAAAGATTCCACCAACCAACTATTTTTGATTGTACTTCGCGACATCACGACGATGACGCCTAATGGATTTTGCTTTGAATCGAAGAGCGGTACTCCACAATAACTATGGATATGCTCATCTCTTAGGAATTCGTCGTTCGGAAATTTCTCAATGATATCAGTGGTATAATGTTCCAATTCGTGATTTAATACCTGTTTACACGGTGTTCCTTCAAGGTCGTAGACTAGCTGGTCTGCTATTTTCCCATCTTTCACAAAAACAGTGGTTTCTATTTTTTCATGATCTTCCCTGGAAATTATTCCGACAAATCCGGCATCACATTCCAGAACATTACATAGTTCACTCACCATAGATTCAAAGAAATTATCTTCTGCCGTTATAGAAATGCTTTCGGCAACTCGATTCAATGCCGTATCCGTAATACTGCGTTGGATATAACCGGCTAATAAATTGGCTGAAATTCGGAGTGCTTCAACTTCTACATCAGTCCATTTCCGCTCTATTTTTCCATCGTCAAACCACAGACAACCCCAATAGCTGGTCCCCAGAAAGATGGGAATAATTAATACACTTTTGGTCCGATTCTCATCGAAATAAAGCTTTTCAAAGTCAATCGCCTGTGATTTCCTGACGGCAACAATTTTCCCTTGCTCCAGGCGGTCATCCCACTGAGCGATATGCCTTTTCTTGTGATCAAGAATTTTACTTCGAGATTTAAAACCAAATCCTCTGATATGCCACAGGGATCGAATGAATGAACGTCGTTCTTCTGATTTGGAACCGGCATCTTCCGTAAGTGCAACCCGTGTTGCTGATATAGCCTCTCCCAGATTTTGAAGAATATTGTCTATAGGATCAGACCAGGATTCGGCGTGTAATAATGATTCGGCAGCTTCCGTTATTACGGAAAGAATTTTATCACGTTGGGAGAGCTCACGTTCCGCCTTCATACGTTCGGTAATATCGCGATGAATCACCAATATGCCGTCTTCACCGCTGGGGAGCGGAACTTTGACCTCATGGAGTTCCAAAACAACATGTGAACCGTCAGGTCTGATGTTTTTGACATTGTGACTTAAAATGCCTTCCGTGAGAACATTATTAATGTTTTTTTCAACTTCGGATTGAACTTCATCAGGAACCAATTCCCGAACATTCATCCCAATCAGCTGATCTTTACGGTAACCCAAAATCCGGGAAGATGCCGGGTTACAATCCATGATATTTCCATTTTTATCCTCAAGGATAAAACCGTCCGGGGATGCCTGGAATAGAGTGGCATACCGCTTCCGGGTTTCTTCAAGATTTCGACTTGTCTTTATCTCGTCGGTCTGATCCCGAAAGAACCCAACCAGACCAAATCCCATGGCGGTTTTAAATAGAGACATGGTTTGGGATAAAAATCGTTCCTCTCCGCTGAGATTAATAACTCGAATATCCAATGGTCCTTTAACTGTAGTCCTATCACCGGTTTTTAACATTTGAGCAATTTGTTTTTTATAATAGTCATGTGATTTTTTAGACTTTCGATCTTCGGGAATGAACTTCGTTTGAATATCCCATACCGGTTTACCTAAAACGTCCTTCGCTTGGACACCCAGGATGGTTTCCATCCCCTGGCTCCATTCAATCAACAACCCGGATTCATCCGTGACAAGAATGCCTTCCCGGGATTGTTTTAATACATTACGGATCAACATTTCTTTTCGAGTCAAATCCCGGGAGAGATCAACCGTTTCCGTAATATCAGTGAGATAACTGACAAATGTGTTATTCTCGTTCCCCATTCGGATTGTCAGGTCACGCACCCATTGTTCTTGCCCGAATGCATTTCGTATCCGGAATCGCTGAACATTTTGGACCCTGTCTGAATCCCTGTAAGCCATAAGATTCTCAACAACACGATCCTTGTCATCCGGATGAATCATTTTCACAAAATCGACATCACGATTCATAAATTGGCTGGAGGAGACACCGGATATCTCAGCCACATTCGGGGAAACAAGTATGGGAATGGGATAATCATTTTTAAACTCCCATGTTACCACAACTGTCGCTTCAGGATTTGTAAACTGACGCGTATCTAATTTCTCCATTCGAAGAAGAGTCCGGATTTGAGCAACAAAATCCTGTTTCCGAACAGGTAGTTCCAACATCAAGTCAACGCTTGACGACAACATTGCAGATTTTTTCCTGGCGGTACTGTCTGGATCATACAGTGCCAGGATTGGAATTATACTGTTTGCAATCTTATTGTGAATTTCCTGGCAAATTCGCTTCCCTTTTACCCCCGGACTATCCCAATCCAAGATGAGGATACCGGATGCTTCCGCCACAAGTTTGGAATAAATATCATCCGTTTCTTTTATAACTAAAGTTGGCTGTTCAGGGAATTCTTTTTTCAGAATTCCAAGCACCGACGTGACAATTTGCTTTCGTTGGCTTACAATGAAAATCATGTACGGGTACAGCTTTGGATCATTGAATGGATTTCTTTCGTCTTCATCCCTCAAATTGTGATCTGTTGTTTTTCTGAAATTTGGATTCGTTAAGGATCCTAACGCCAATATATTAGCTAAAATATGAGAAGGTTGGCAGGGAAAAATTAGGTATTTGGGCTAAGGGTTCATTAGCAATTCGGACTGAATCGATCCGATCTTCAGAT
>CAZJWP010000055.1:0-14472 GCA_964549745.1 uncultured bacterium
GACTCGTACGCTCAATGAGCGTTGAATTTGTCGGGACTACAACTGAACTTCATTTTGCCCGAATCAACGGTGTTGAATACGGAACCCGAATGAGCGTAAAACAAAATAGGAATCTGCCGGACACCTATACTTTAGCGCAAAACTTCCCCAATCCTTTTAATCCCGTCACCACAATTCAATATCAACTTCCGGAGGAAAGTCACGTTCAATTGACGATTATCAATTTATCAGGCGAAGTCGTGGCTACACCGGTGAATCAAATTCAATCGTCCGGAAACAAAATCGTTCACTTTGATGCATCAGACTTGGCAAGCGGAGTGTATTTCTACAGATTATCAGTCGGGAGTCACGTTGAAACGCATAAAATGATTCTATTGAAATAGTCGATCTTCACCTTTGGATTATAACCGGTGTAAATTGAGTTTAATCAGGTAACCAATTGAAACAATATATTGCACTCATCAGGGGAATTAATGTAGGCGGACGTACCTTGCCAATGATGAATCTTGTTGATATTATGCAAGCCTGCGGATGCCGGAATATCCGGACCTATATCCAAAGTGGAAATGCTGTTTTTAAGTCGGAGGAAAAAGATCCCAAAGCGCTGGCTGAAAATATTGGTGACGGTATTAATCAAAAGTTTGGTTATCGGCCGGCAATTTTATTGATTGAGCTATCCGATCTTGAAAACGCTATCGAAAAGTGTCCTTTCGATCATGCCGCAGGGAAGGCATTGCACTTCTATTTCCTGCTTTCACCTTCGGAAAATCCCGATCTTGTCACCCTCACCGATTTGAAGGCAGATACGGAGCAATTTCACCTTACCTCTGAAGTTTTTTACCTCTTTACTCCGGACGGAATCGGCCGCTCCAAACTGGCCGCCAAAGTGGAAAAATGTTTGCGTGTGCCGGTCACCGCACGGAATTGGAATACGGTCCGGAAATTGGAAGCGATGGCTAACCAAATCAATCAGGAATAATGAAATGGCAATACTGGCATATTCAATTTTCGGTCTGTGGTTTTTATCTGAAATTGTGGTCAACCGGATATATCGTTCGCCCGAGAGCAAACACGAATCACATGACAAGGGTTCGCTCCACTTCACCTGGATTTCCGCATTTTTGGGGAATGGTATTGCCATTGTAAGTACAATTTGGTTTCCAATCCCAATTCTCAACGGTCCATTGCTGGTCTATATCGGACTTGGACTTATTGTTTTGGGAATGATTATTCGCTTTATCGCCATTTCATCTTTAGGGAAGTTTTTCAATGTGGCCGTGACGATCCATTCCGATCATGTACTTAAAACCGACGGTATTTATCACTATATACGACATCCCTCCTATTTGGGAATGCTGTTGGAATTTATGGGTTTTGGTATTTCGCTGAACAATTGGATCAGTCTTGCCAGCGTGGCGCTCTTTATGCTTCCGGTGATGTTTTACCGTATCCATATTGAAGAACAGGCACTGATTGAGCATTTTGGAGCGTCCTATTCGGATTACATGATTCGAACGAAACGTATTTTGCCCTGGCTTTATTAACGGAGCCTCCGGTTCCATTTTTCCCGGTTTTATATCAAGGATATTCACTAACTTGCTTTCTTTCCAAAAACCTGTTGCTCCGGCAATATTTGTAAGGATGACCAAACAGATGAATCGAAGGATACTTGTACTTTTTGCATTTACAGGATTGTTACTCGCCGTTTCCGCACGTCCCGGTACCGTTATACTGAATCAACCGGACGGAACCCGTTTCCAGGCCAGGATATTGGGTGACGAATGGTTGCATTGGGTTGAATCCAATGATGGCTTTACGATTGGTCAGGACCCGTCCGGCACCTGGTTTTATGTTCAAAACTTCGATTCCGGGAATAAGCCTCAATTCACATCCGTAAAAGCGCAAAACACACCCCTGGCCGGTCTGCAACGCCACCTGAAACCCTCACCTTCGATTCAACGTCCGGATTACCGCGACGGAGCTGTACAGTTAGGCCATGTCAATCAACGGGATGCATTTCAAATTCCCATGCTCCTGATCGAATATCCAAACTTGCACCACACCCATCCGATTGCTGACTTTGACAGTCTCCTGAACCAAATCGGATACTCCGGTGCCCATGGCCAGAGCGGCAGCTTTCGGGATTATTATTTGGAAAACTCGTACGGAGCCTTTGATACGCATACAACCACAGATGGATGGTACATGGCCGATTCAAACTACCAGGTTTATGGAGATAATGCCCCCAATGGATGGAACCTCGTTCGTCAAATGATCGCAAATGCAGTCGATGATGCGGAAGCTGCAGGCGTAGATTGGTCGGTCTTTGATAACGACGGTGATGGTTACGTTGATGATCTGAATATTATTCACTCCGGTGGCGGCGCTGAAGAAGGAAACGGGAACTACATTTGGTCCCATAGCTGGAGCCTGGGTTCCTATGAACGCACTTATGATGGAGTCACCATCAGTCACTACACCATTAATCCAGAAGTTCAAGGTACACCAACTGCCGGGTTAGTCAATATAGGGGTTATTTGTCATGAATTCGGTCATGCACTGGGGCTTCCCGATTTGTATGACACGGACTATTCTTCCTCCGGGATCGGAACATGGGGACTGATGTCAGGCGGTTCCTGGGGCGGCAATGGAAGCTCACCCTGGTATCCGGCTCATTTTTGTGCCTGGTCCAAAGTTTTCCTTGGATTTGCGAGTCCCCAGGTGATTACACAACCATCCGAATCCATTACTTTCCCTCCGGTTGAACATGAACCGTTTATCGTCAAGATTGCCGCTGACAATCCCACGTCCCAATATTTTTTACTTGAAAACCGCCAACATCTGGGTTCGGATACAACCCTGGTTTCAACCGGTCTGTTGATCTGGCATATCGATGAAACTCAATGGGGAAATACGGAAGATTTTCACCACCTCGTGGATCTCGAACAAGCGGACGGACTCTATCAATTAAACAACGGTAACAGCAATGGTGACGCAGGCGATCCGTTCCCGGGTACGACTCAAAATACCCGGTTTAGCTACGATTCAACGCCTAATTCACGTTATTACGATAATTCCTCATCGGGAGTCAGTGTCGTGGACATCAACATTTTCGCTGATTCAGCGCAAGCCACGATTCGGAACATTCCCACTCTTGTTTATGAGAATGCAATTATTTCGTCCGATTTGGGCGACGGGGACGGTGTTTTTAATCCCGGTGAGTCCGTTGATATGGTGTTCACTATCACCAACCCGTCCAACAAGACTCTCACCGGACTTACCGCTGACGTTCTGACAATATCTCCCGGATTTTCGGTGACAGATTCCTCCTTCGCTTTTAGCGATTTGGATCCATTCCAATCTTCGGACAATGACCTCGATCCGTTTCAAATCGGCAGCGATGCCGGCCTTTCATTGGGTACTTATTCGATGGAATTGGACATCACCGGTCAAATGGATACCAGTGTTTTTGAACAGCACCTGTCCATCCCGCTGATAATTAGTCTGAACCAATTCGGTTTTCCCATATCCACTGACCGTGAGCTGGTCGCGGACCCAACCGTCGTCGATCTGGATCAGGACGGTGAACAAGATGTAATTGCCGCTCAATATGACGGATTGGTCAAAACATACAACATGGATGGTTCCCTTAAAACCGGACAATGGCCTTTCGATGGCGGCGACCAGATTTGGAATGCACCGGCCATTGCCGATGTGAATCAGGACGATCAACTCGAAATGGTTCTCACGTCTAAAAACAATCATTTGTACGTCCTGGCAGACGATGGAGGAATCGTCACGGACTATAACTCAGGCCAATTTCTCGTTGGAAACCCCGCCATTGGAAACCTGGATGACGATCCTGATCTGGAGATTGTATTCGGCTCTGTCACCGCCGATGGGAAATTGTATGCCATCAATCCGGACGGAACCGACGTTCCCGGATTTCCACTCGATATCAATGAGCGAATATATGACGGCGTTTCTCTAGCAGATATCAATCATGACGGATATGATGACATTGTGTTCGCAACAAAAGACGGATCAATTTATGGTGTAAAAGCCAACGGGCAATTCATAAGCGGTTTTCCGGCTGTTTACTCCGGCCTCGATTTTCGCACAGCGCCGCTGGTGATCGAAGGGAGCGACGGTCATTTTGTGATCTTTGCATTGGATCAATCCGGGACCCTTATTGGCGTCAATGAACATGGAGACACCCGATTCCAGGTGGACACCGGTTCCTGGACTCACACCGCGCTTTCTGTGGAAGAATCAACTGATGGACCGGTCATCGTCTTTGGGGATGATGACGGCAATGTTCATGGAATAACCCTGGATGGGAACGAAGCGTCCGGTTTTCCCATCGTCACCGGTTCCGGTATTGTCGGCTCCCCGGCCCTCGCCGATGTGAACGGTGATGGTCAAACCGATGTAATCTTTGCAACAAGTGACGGAATGATCAGAGCTCAAACACCCGGAGTCGGGTCAATTTCACCCTTTCCAATTGAGACGCCGGATATCCCCAAAAGTGGAATAACCATTGCTGATATAAATAACGACGGCGATCTTGAAGTCTTTCTGGGAGAGCAGAATTCATTGCAGGCGATCGATATAAAGACATCCGGCAATTTAGATCCCAACGCATGGGCCATGGATCGCGGGGATCTCCGGAGAAGAGGTTATCATTATACATCCGCAGTCTTAGATGTGGCTCCGGACACCAAAGTGCCGCTGGAATTTGGTTTGAATTCGGTCTATCCCAATCCGTTCAATCCCACAACGACCATTCATTTTTCCATCGAGAAAAAAGAACCGGTACGACTGATGGTTTACGATCTACTTGGACGGGAAGTAAAAACACTTTGGTCGGGTTCCGAGAATCCGGGTAACTATTCAGTCACCTGGAACGGAACGAATTCCCTGGGAGGACACGTATCCAGCGGTGTCTACCTTTTAAGGTTGGAATCGGGAAATCGAACTGCGATTAAAAAAGTACTGCTGCTGAAATAAATCTAAGCCGACTTGCGGCTCAGTCGAAACCGGGGTTCTTTCCCCTTTGTGATCACATCAGTTGTGATGGTCACGGTTCCCAGCTTGCTTTCGGATTCGTGAATCCGATCCGGAAGGTTGAACATTAGTTCTTTCATTCTGTTTTCCAGAACCGATCGCAACCCCCGGGCTCCGGTCTGGCGCTTGACGGCCTCCCGAACAGTGGCTTTGATGGCCCCGGGAGTGAATTCCAGAACTACGCCTTCCATTAAAAATAACTTCTGATATTGCTTGATCAGTGAATTGCGCGGTTCTACCAGAACCTGCTCAAGCGCTTCTTCCGAAAGATGATCCAATGCTGTCATCACCGGCAATCGACCGACGATTTCGGGGATCATTCCATATTTCACAAAATCTTCAGGTTGTACGCGGTGAAAAAGCGTATCCCTTGCAGTATTCTTCCCTGTTGATTTTTGTCCGGACTTAAACCCGATCTCACTTTTTCCCAATCGATGTTGGATGATTTCTTCCAATCCGTTAAATGAACCACCGCAAATGAACAAAATATTTTTCGTATTTACAGGGATTAAAGCCTGCTCCGGATGTTTGCGCCCGCCTTTTGGCGGTACGTGAGAAATAGAACCTTCCAGGATCTTCAACAATGCTTGCTGAACACCTTCGCCGGAAACATCCCGGGTAATGGACGGATTGGCGGATTTCCGGCCGATCTTGTCCACTTCGTCCAAATAGATAATGCCTTGTTCTGTTGCAGGCACGTTGTAATCCGCCACCTGCAAGAGACGAACAAGGATATTTTCCACATCATCCCCGACGTAACCGGCTTCGGTCAGACTGGTGGCATCGGCAATTGCAAATGGAACGGCCAACAACTTTGCCAATGTTTGAGCGATAAGCGTTTTGCCGGTTCCCGATGGTCCCAGCATCAGGATGTTGCTTTTCTCCAGCTCCACATCCATAGCGAAATTCTGTTCGTAAATCACCCGTTTGTAGTGATTGTACACGGCCACACTGATGGTTTTCTTTGCTTCATCCTGCCCCACCACATACTCGTCCAAAAACGCTTTAATGATGGACGGCCGGTGCAATTCAGGCCGAAAAACCGGACGGGACTCCTCAGGTTTCTGGTGTGGATTCGATTCGGGTAAAGCCACTTTTATTTCCCCTTCAGCACGTTGTCGATTAAGCCATAAGCTTTGGCTTCGTCGGAACTCATAAAGAAATTCCGGTCTGTGTCTTTTTCAATCCGCTTAATGGTCTGCTTGGTCGATTTAGCCAGTATCGTGTTTAATGTTTGACGTGAACGTAAAATTTCGTCCGCCTGAATTTTGATGTCGCTAGCCTGACCTTCCGCGCCGCCCAGCGGCTGATGAATCATAATCCGCGAATGAGGTAAAGCGGATCGTTTACCTTTTTTCCCTGCGCTGAGTAACAAGGCGGCCATGCTGGACGCCTGGCCGATGCAAATCGTAGCTACGTCCGGTTCGATATAATTCATGGTATCAAAAATAGCCAATCCGGCGGTCACGTATCCGCCCGGCGAATTGATGTACACATAAATATCTTTTTCGGCATCCTCCGCCGCCAGGAAAAGCAACTGGGCAATAATCAGCGAAGCCACATTGTCATCAATCGGTGAGCCGAGAAATACAATGCGTTCCTTCAGCAACCGACTGTAAATATCAAAAGCTCTTTCACTGCGGCCGCTTTGCTCAACCACCATGGGAATGAGTTGTGAATGGGGATTAGTGCTCATGATTGTGCTCCGACTCTCCCATCTTCCGCAAATCAGACGTTTTGACAACGACCTCCTTCACTTTGGCAAACTGCTCTATGAAATTCAGGATTTTCGCTTCCATCAAATCATCTTCAATGCGATTGCGGTTGCTGGGTTTTTTATAATATTTTTCGATCTGTTTAATTTGATCTTCCGGACTTTGCTCAATGATCTCTTCGATTTTGGCTTTGGTTTCTTCTTCCGTGACCTCAAATCCTTCCTGCTTGATGATCGCATTCCGGATTAAGTACCACTTGAGATTCCGTTCGGCAACAGCATGATAGGTCTCCCGGACTTTTTCTTCGTCCAAAGGTTCACCATTGTTTGACTTTTTAAGGTCTTCAACCAAATGATCCAAATAAGCATGAACCATGGAAGGAGGGAATTCAGGATTAACCTTTTCAATCAATGCATCCGCCAGATTCCGGTCGTACTGTTCTTGTGCCCGTTGTTCATAATTTTTGTCGATTCGCTCTTTCACACTGGCTTTCCATTCATCCAGTGATTCAAAGCCAGGATCAACTTGCTTGACTAAATCCAGGTCGATCTCCGGAAGAACCTGCTCTTCCACCCGAGTGACACTGAGTTCAAATGGGATAATATTTTCCTTGTCATCAGGAATATCGATGCGAGCAGTATCGCCGGGTTTCAGCCCTGTTAACTTTTTCTCATTTTCACCCGTAAAAATGCCTTCACCTATTTTCAGGTAACGTTTCTCCAGCTTATTTCCGATGACCGGCATTCCGGACTGATCCAGTTCCTGGAGGTCGCCCAAAATAAATTGACCGGCTTTTGCTCCGTCTTCAACCGGCCGAACATCCGCTCTGGAATACTGCATTTCTTCGATCGTCAACCGCACATCTTCATCATCACTTTTATATTTGGTCTTACTTACGGAAAGTGAATTCTTTTTAAGTGTGGGTAATTGGATTTCAGGGTCGATCTCAAATTCAGCGGTAAAATGCAAATCCTGCTCGTAATGAAAATCCAGGTCTTTTACCTGTGCCTGACTTACCGGTGATAAGTCGTGCTCGTTCAAAGCCTTGATATAGGCACTTTGGAAAGCGCCCTCTATAAAATCAGCCTCAATGCTCGGTAAATACTGATTCATGATGACTTTCTTCGGCGCTTTTCCAGGCCGAAAGCCGGGCAGCTTTACTTTTTTGCTGAAGTTGCGTATTTCTTCGTCAAAATCGTCTTTTAACTCTTCCCAGGGAACGGTAATGGTAAGTTCCCGGGTATAGGAATTGATTTCTTTAATGTCGGTTTTCAATGGTTATCCTTATAAAATGGGCTCAGAATTTAGCTCACATGGTCAGGGGAACAAACCTTTCCGGGTCAGGCGCCATAATCGGGAAGAATGAGTGCACCGCGGTAGATCATATACATCCCAACTAATTGGACCACATGATAAAGATCGTTATGATTGAAGTTCTTGTGCAGGTCCCAACCGCTCACCTGTATGCCGGCTGCTGCAAAACTGATGAGAATCCCAATTGCGATTCGACCGGCTCCCGGTGTCGATCCTGACCAGGCGGAGTAAACCATCAACAGCAATACCAAAACCAAACCGGGTGCATAAAATTTCACTACATTGATAAATCGAGGATCGCGAATGATCAGGAATCCATAGGCCAGGAAAGCAAAAACCGGAAGCCACCGCAACCAGCGAACCGTGGTAAATGGGAAAGCATGGTAGAACCCGGCCAAAAGAAAAAAGACACTCACCAAACCAATGGATAAGGTGGTGGTCTTCCAAATCCAATCGCGAACATCCTGGGAAAAATGGGGTCCGAGCCCGTGGCTTATGGCGCCGAGAAACGATCCTAAGGCAAGGAACCAGAATACCCTGGTCCAATTCCAGGTCGTATTCATCAAAGTTATATCATAGCGATGGCCGATTTCGATTGCAAAAAAAATTGCAAATCCGGCCAAAATCAGGTCCGTGAGAGCAGTCATTGGTTCGAAGATCATGGGTGACTCCCGGGTCATGGTTTATGGCGCCATAAGTTGGTTGAGTAACAAAACGCCGTCCAGTGTTTCTACAATGCCATTCCCGTCGAAATCCGCCAGAATCGATTCGTAATCCTGAGCGGTTGTTGGGTCGGCAATGGCATCAAAAATGTGTAAAATATCTGAAAGATCAAGAATACCATCCATACTCACATCACCGGATTCCAATATTCCCGGGACCGAAACGGAATAGTCCCCGGCGAAGGGCATCGTTTCACGACGACCGGATGAATCGGCCGCAACCCAATGGTAGTCCAATTCTGTGGCTGCCGGGAAGGGCGGAATTTCCACAATAAAGCTATCGGGTGCCGACAGGATTGCAGCCATCTTACTTGTGTACTCACGGTGAAATTCTGTTTTCCAATCAACCTTTATTGAATCGTCAATCAATCCTGCACCGCTCAGTGCGCGGATTCGTGCAGTCAGGTTCAGCGTGTCCGGTAATTCCGGGTCCGGAGGCGGTATGTGAAGAATTTCCAGCATTCCCAAATCGGGGATTCCCTTGGCCCGGCAATGAAGTGCATCGGTGGATTCCCAGGGAGTTCCTGACACCGGATCAACCGGAACAATTGTGTAACCGGGACATGCGTCCTGGTACGTAGCAATCGCAGCTGAATTATTGTCCGTATCACCGGGCATCATGGGGACATATATCTTATCGTTTAGGATCAGAGAATTGGAATAGGGTTCGTTGTCCGGTGTGTTCACACGCACGACTGTATATGGGCGTCCATAAGGACTGTTGTGCGTTGCGAAATAATCGGCGGTTGCTTCGATATCATCAAACTGGGGATGACTGGTCGGAACCGACCGGATCAGTACTTTGTCCGGGGCAAGATATTTCCCCCAACAGTCGATATGATCAATATAAGTATTATTCGGATCGGGAACCACATGGTAGGTGTCGATTCCGCAATACTGGTTCATTTCGGATAAAATTTGGGCGTATGTCAATGTGGAATTTTCAGTTTCCACAAGGTCGGAGGAAGCCGATATTCCGTAGCTATCCGTCATGTAATTTCCGCCGGTATGAATCAAATCCATGGCGAAATAAGTTGTGGACAGAAAATTTGCAACTTTCGTCGGGGCCTGGTTATCATTTGGTCGTGGTCGATTGTAGGTAAAGTCCATGACACTCACGGTCTCGTTGCCATCCACAACCCACCAGGGACCATAATCCCGAGTCCAGTAACTGTCGGTCGCTCCCGGAATAAATTCCACATTGTCCATGTTCGCACCTGCAGCCTGAAAAGCGCTGGCAGCGGCCGATTGCTGCGATGAGGACACCAGGCAATAGACAGTCACATCATCCGCAAATTGTCGGACCAGATCCACCGGAATTCCTAAGGGGTATCGAATTAATACACCCTGCATCCGTTCAAATTCAGAAATATTGCGTACCGGACCGGTCGGTGGATCGGTCAATTGAACCTGAGTTTGGATTTCGCTGCGTCGCGCCCATTCCTCTTCGGTAAATCCGATGGGTAACTCGTCCCGTATTTGGCCGTTAGGTTCAACCACTTTTTGCATGGGCATTATTGGGGCTACTTGTGCACCCAGTATCGAGCAAACCACGAAAATGAGTGCGTTTTTGGCGTAGGTTGGAAGGATCAATTTAATGTGGACCGGCCTTTTTTTTATCAAGTGATAGACCGCGGCAAATTATAAAACCAGAAGAATGAAAATAATCAGATTAAGCGCGTGAACCGTCAGACAAACCGAGCAACTGGTTTTTAAACGGACCAACCCATAAATAAGGTAGATTCCAAACAGGAGAAATAATCCGGATACGAATATGGGAATCCAAACGGAAATGGACCCGATCATGGCACAGTAGGCAAGCTCTGCCAATCCAAGTTCGCCCAGAATTCCCCAAAATGCATTCGGTACATTGAAGAATATCCGCCCATAATCCGAATCCACGATGGAAGTACAGGAATCGGACTCGGTCCGGCAAAATGTGGGAACCCATTTTTGAGTGGGTGAAAACCATCGGCTGTAAACGCCGAGGAAATAAAATGACAATGCGGCAGCGACAATGGCCAGCAAAGTGGCCAACATTTCCAATAGGATGGTCATCCTACTGCTTTAGGCGGTAAGAACATCCTTCAATCGCCTTCAGAAATCGATCTACCTGCCCCTGGGTGTTGAACAGACCTTCCACCGGCTCGAAAATATCAGCCGGGTACATCTCTTCATCATATTCTTTTAAAAAGTTTGCTTCCAGCTTTACAATTAAATCTCTTAGCAACTTTTTTGGAAGGTCTTTACTTCTCAGAAAATTAATCTGAAAATTGATCTTTCCGTCCGACGTTAGATGAAACAGAGGCAACAGACCCTGATCCGAATCAGCCCTGAAGGTCAGGGTGGCGTGCTCGCTACCCCGCCCCCAGGAATAATCGTCGGCGTACTCTTCGGTGAATTCAATGATCTGAATCCCGATTTTCGTAACCTCGCGGCTACAATTTTCACGTAATTGCTCTATAAATGTATCTCGGTCCCATTTGGCCATGAATTAATTTTCCTTGATTGAATTAGGCGTGGCAGGCAAAAAAGTGCAACCGGAATTTAAGCCTTTCCGTCGGGAAAATAAAGATAGTCGTATGGATTTAGTTAGCGACCTAAGCGAATACTCGGCGCTTTGATCGAAAACCGGAGTCGGCCTAATAACGCTTGTCCGTCTTTAGCGATCGGATCAGCATCCCAGCTTTGGTAAACGGGAACGTAAATTGAAAGCAGAGACATTTTGAGAATAAATCCTGCATCGGTCATCCCCGTTAGATTGGAACCCCCGGCACCATCGACAAATACATCAATTGGAACTTTAGGAATCGATTGTTGAAGATTAATCCCAAATGCGGCATCCTTATTAGCAATTGGTTTGTTTGATGCATCAAACGCAAGTCCGTGTAAACCAGGCCCATCAGATAAATATTGCTCATCCAACAGATTGTATCGACTGGCACCATTTCCATTCATACGGTCAAAAACAAACCGGTTTTCAAAATCGGGATCAACACCACCTCCGAAAAAAGTGGAGTACTGGGTTGGTACATCCGTATTTGAAAGGAAACTTCCGGTCCAGATACGCCAGGTCGTGGTGAGGGTGCGATTCCACTTATGCCAGCCATCAGTGGATAAGGATACTTTCCAGAAGTTGCCGCCGGACACGGAACCTTCGATTCCTGCGACTGCCGTGATTTGATTGAATGGGTTCAAACGATTGTAATATGCCGCTTTACCACGCAATACGGTAAAATCCCCGGATTTGTAGAGGTCAGGATTAAACGCTTCGGATTTAAGCGAGTGATAGAAGAGATTTGCATCAATCGTCGTGGATGGCGAAGATTTAATCGAACCGCGATAAACGGCATGAATACCCAAATTTGCACCGGAATGACCAGCATATTGATCTGCCGAAATGGAACCGCGTACCGATTTGAATCCAAAGATATTATACCAGGTATTACGAATTGTGGCAAATCCCGCCGGTGCTTGGTTATTGAAATCCCATAACGGCGTCACCGAGACACCATACGGAAAACCTGGAATCATTCCCGAATACAACATAACCCCAATCGGTAATCCGTTGTAGGTATTGTAGTTGAACAACCAGGGTACCCAATACACCGTTTGTTTGGAATAGTCTGGCTGATCGAACACAAATTTGAAATTCAATGGGTGATGGGTAAAGTTATTGTTCAGGTTCAAATCCGGGATTCGTTGTGCCGGATCCAGAGCAACCGATTTGGTTCCATTGGGAACATCGAAGGTTTTTTCACCGGTAAATCCCGGTAATATTTTATTTTCCAGGACCTTCCCGGAAGCATCATATGAAACCATTGGAATGGGAACAGGTAGGTTACCTTCATTTTCCACTTCTACTTTTCCCTTATCCAATTCAACTTCATAATCCACCGTTTCAGTCGTGTTGAAAACATCCTCCAAATACCAGTCCGCTCCGTTGGGAACGTGCTTCCGCACAATCGCTTTAAAATCCTCCGGATACGGATGTTTGAACTTCCAGGTTTCATAGTAGTCGTGATAGATATCGTTGATGACATCTTCGCCTTCCAATTTCTGAAAATATCGCGAAAATATCCCGGTCTTTCCGTAAATAATGGAGCCGTAGTTCCCTCGGTTGAATTTGGCGGAGGTCAGTTCAATCGGTTGATCGTCTCCAGTGAGCGCCCGCGATACGTAACCCATATAACTCATGGCCCAGTCTATTCTCAGATGGTCGGCCACATGAAATTTTTTCTGCCATTTTTCGCCAAAGAATATGGCACGGTTTCGATCGGGATGGTTCTTCTCCCAATATCGAATATTGGTGTAATCATTCAGGCCTTCATCCATCCAGGCATGATCCCGTTCATTACTTCCCAGGATTCCATATACCCAATTGTGGCCCACTTCGTGCATGATCACATATTCCAATAGATCCTTGCTACCACCGGACGATATAACCGTAATGTTGGGATACTCCATCCCGCCTCCGGCGGACATATCTCCATCCACCGCCGTGATATAGTTATAGGGATAATCGCCATAAAACTTGCTGTACCAATATCCCGCATCGTGAATGTATTGTACCGAATTCTCCCAAAGTTTTGCATTTTTTGGAAGGAACATGGAAAACAAGGTGACTTTTCGGGTGGAATCGGCCAGCCAGAGTGTACCTTCGCGAACAAGCCATTTGGGATCGGCAAACCAGGCAAAATCATGCACTTTTTCCTGGTGAAAATGAAGGGTTTTCCATTTTCGGTTATCCAGGTCCTTAAAGGTCCATCCCTGGCGGGACTTCATGGCTTTTTTAAAATCTTTTTTGCTTAGAGCAAATAGACTATCGGACACCTGAGACAGTGAGTCCAGCCAGGCATATTCTGATTTACCGTCTATAAGATCGCCGGTTGCCATAACACGGTAATCCTTCGGCAACGTAATGGTTACATCAAATTTTCCAAACTCACTGTAGAATTCACCCATGTTCAAATAAGGCATTTCGTGCCAACCATATCGGTCGTAAACCGCTGGTTTTGGATACCATTGTGTAATTTCATAATGTTTACCGGAATGACCTAATCGTGAAAAGACCAACGGAACCTTGACGAAAAACGGAGTGGTAATCGTAACCGAATCACCGGGAGCAAGAGGAGCTGAAAGATGAACCTTGGCTACATCGTTCCAGTCGGGATGGAACTCCCATTTCAGCGGTTGTCCGTCACCCTGAAAATCCAATGAATCTATATAGCCCCGGTCTTTGTCCGATGAATAGTAAAACCACGTCGAATTGTTCTCGTATTTCTGTTTGGCAAATGCAGAAGTATTGTCTTTATACGCATTCGGCCAAAGGTGAAACCAGATGAAATTCAGTGTGTCCGGTGAATGATTGGTATAGACCAGTTTTTCAAAAGCACTTAAGGTATGGTTGATATCATTAAGTTTGACATTGATGGTGTAGGAGACATGCTGCTGGAAATAGGGCTTCTCTCCAAATAATAAAACTGTACTGATACCGACTAATAATAGAAATCTTTTCATTTTTTTCGTCTCCTGAATTAATCGCATTTGGACACCATTTCCGCTGAATAGTTGTCGTCGGAAGTTATGCGATTTTAAATTGATCATGAAACAACAAACCGGTTATAAATGGAGTCCCACGGGAAAATCCCGTG